>CALEMV010000444.1 GCA_937910655.1 uncultured Solobacterium sp. | reverse complement strand
ATTCTGTAGGTGCTGGGGATTCCATGGTAGCAGCCTTTTTAACCAGTAAGTTAAATGGAGAAGATGATCAAACAGCACTTGAAAAGTCAGTTGCGATGGGATCGGCGACTGCTTTCTCCTATGGAATTGCGAACCAGGAAGCTGTAGATGTTTTATATAAAGAGATGGTGAAATAAATGGATGAATTTCAAGAATATTATTATCGTCATCCTTACGCAAATGAATTGGATACAGTTGTTTTGAGTTGTCATGCATGCAAGGGTGGTTATAAAGTTATTTTAAAAGATACAATCTTTTATCCGGAAGGTGGTGGACAACCTTGTGATAAAGGTACAATCCAAGGTATCGAAGTAATCGATGTACAACGAGAAAAAGAAGGGATTGTACATATCTCAAAAGATTTTCTTCCGGTAGGAGGCAAGGTTCACTGTGAAATTGATTGGGAGTATCGCTTTGACTTAATGCAGAATCATACTGGAGAACATATCTTTTCTGGTGTTGTTAAACAGTTATATGGATATTCTAATGTTGGTTTTCATATGGGTGAATATATCAGTGCTGATTTTAATGGAGAATTGACAGAAGCGAATATTGAAGAAGTTGAAAGACGGGTAAATCAAGCAATTTGGGCGAATCTTTCTGTGCAGGAAATTTTCTGTTCTCCACATGAAACAGCGAAGTATGAGTATCGTTCGAAGATTGCGATAGAAGGTACTACACGGATTATTTCCGTTGCTGGATATGACATGTGTGCATGTTGCGGTATGCATGTAAAAAATACGGGTGAAATTGGAATCTGTAAGGTGATTAGCTTTGAAAAGTTACGAAATAAAACAAGAGTCTTCTTGTTGAGTGGAAGAAGAGCATTTATCTATCTTGATCGTATCCAGCAAGAAAACGCTATGATTTCAAAAATGTTGTCTGCAAAGCCACTAGAGATATCGGTGGCTGTAAGTCATCTTCAACAGCGTAATTTAAATGTTCAGAAATTATATCGTTCTGTTTCAATGGAAATGATGATGAAGGATGCAGATAAAATTCCTACACATGATGCGATTTTATATACTTCTGTCCTTGCGGATTCTGAAGGAATGCGTGCCTTCTGCAATCGTTGCATTGAGAAGGGAATTTCTACCGTCATGGTAATTGCGAAGACGGAAGTGGGATATAGCTATGTCATTATGAGTCGTACGATTCACTTACTATCGATTCGCTCTGAATTTAACGCAGCCATTCACGCTAAGGGTGGTGGAAATCAAGAAATGATGCAGGGTAGTTGTACGGCAAGTTTGGCAGAAATCTCTACTGCATTTCATGC
>CALEMV010000443.1 GCA_937910655.1 uncultured Solobacterium sp. | reverse complement strand
AGTACCAACTCCAGAATGGGGTTCTATGATTGGTGAAGGAAGACAATATTTAACATCTGCACCATGGATTTCATTATTTCCATGTTTATTTATCTTCATCACTGTATTTTTAATTAACCAATTTGCAAAGACTTTTAGTTATCAGAAGGGGAAACAAAATGGAACGATTGATTAAAACAATATTAATAGCTGCGACATTAACAATGTCCGCATGTACACCAACACTAAAAACAGATGAAACAGTGAATCGTACCATCCGCATTGGTACAGAACAGTTTACAGCATCACTCGATTCTGCTATAGAGTGGAATGGATGGTTTACCGTTCGTTATGGGATTGGTGAAACATTATTTAAAGTAGAAGATGATATGCAGATTCAACCATGGCTTGTATCAAATGCAGAAAATATAGATATAAAGACATGGAAGTTAACACTACGTGAGAATATTAAATTCTCTGATGGTACAACAATGGATGCCAAAAGTGTAGTTGATAATCTGCATCATATTGCGCAAGAAAATGCAAGAGCCGCTTTCTTACAGGGAGCAGAATATGAAATTGATGGTTACACAATCACAATTAAGACTGTAGAACCACGAGCAACTTTACTATCTGATTTAAGTGATCCAATGTTTGCAATATTAAATCTAGCTTCTAAGGAAGATAAGGCTATAATGCCAATCGGTACAGGTCCTTATAAAGTAAAGACGTTTACAGCTGATCAAGAAATTGTATTAGAACCAAATACAAACTATTGGAATGGAACACCTAAGCTAAATGAGATTACAGTTACGAAGATGCTCGAAAAAGAAACTGCAATTCAAGCTCTTAAGAATCATGAATTAGACGCATATACAGAAATGAATCCAGAAGGAATCAAGCAACTACAGGATAGTGATGATTTTGATATTCATACAATTCCATCTAGTCGTGTATATTCTCTGTATATGAATACACAAACACTTACTGATATATCACTTCGTAAAGCAATTGCAAAAGCAATTGATAAAGAATCTATCGCAAAATACTTATTAGATGGCACAATGACGGCAACAGATGGTCCATTTACAAGTGATTCTGAGTATGCATTACCAAGTTCTAATGTAACCTCTTATAATGAAGCAGAAGCGAAACATATCCTAGAGTCTGCTGGTTATGTAGATACTGATGGTGATGGCTATATAGAAAAGGATGGTCAAAATATTTCTCTTACAATCGCATACTATAAACGCCTATCCCAAGAAGCGATTGCGACAGAATTGCAGTCTACATTAAAGAAGATTGGTATTCAATCTGAATTACAACTACATGAAGGCACGAAGTATCTATTAAATAAAGAATATGACTTAGGATTCTACTCAATGGTAACAATGCCTACTGGAGATCCTGCGTATTATCTCAATGCGTTACTATCAGAAGGTGGGAGTGTTAACTACTCTGGATATGATAACCATGCAATACAGGTATTATTAAAACAGTTAAATGATTCGTATGATACAAATGTACGTAAAGAAATCGTAAAGCAGATTGAAGAGATGTTATTAGCAAGTTACAGTATTTCTTATATTGGATTTAATAATTTGATTTTCACAACAAGAAAAGAATTAAAGAACTTTGTTCCTCACGTTACGGACTACTACCAAATCACTGTCGATTTAGAACTTCAATCATGAGACAAGCGATTTTAGAAGTAAATAATGTGACCGCTGGATATGGTGATACAGAAGTGTTGCATGATGTTTCACTTGCAGTTTATCCAGCTGAAGTCATCGGTATTGTTGGACAAAGTGGTAGTGGAAAGACAAGCTTATTAAATTGTGTTCTTCAATTAGAACCAAATCTAGAAATTTCATCAGGAAAAATTTTGTATTCACAAAAAAGAGTATCGTAGGTTATTTCAAGATGAAATTGCGGTTATATTTCAAAACAGTAACTTTACGCTTGTACCTACAAGAAAAATATGTAGCCAATTCTATGAAACTACTAAGGGTAGATTAACGCAAGGAGAGACTCGTCAAAAGGCATATCGTTTATTTGAGAAGTTTGAATTAAAGAATCCTGAACGTATATTTCATAGTTACCCGTTTGAATTATCCATTGGTATGGCGCAACGTGTTGCTGTATCACTTGCGTTAATGAATGATCCATCTTTATTGCTTTGTGATGAGCCAACCAGTGCATTAGATGTAAAGAGTGCATTTGAAATGGTGCGACAACTAAAGCAACTGAAAGAAGAAAAGGGTATGACCATGGTGGTGATTACACATAATATTGCACTAGCAGCACAGTTATGTGACCGTATTGCGGTAATGTATCAGGGCTGTATTGTTGAAGTACAAGATACAAAGACTTTAATTGAAAGTCCTATGCATGCATATACAAAACAACTACTAGCTGCTCTACCTAAGACGGAGGATTTATGGAACGGTTAATACAAGTAGAGAATATCGTGAAAAGCTTCCGTGATAAAAAACAGCAGGTAGTGGCAGTTGATCATGTTTCCCTTCATCTTGATGAAGGAGAAATACTTGGCATCATAGGGGAAAGTGGTAGTGGTAAAAGTACAATCTTACGACTACTATCAGGCATTATTCAGCCGGATGAAGGACAAGTTACATTATTTGGTAAATCACTTGATAGAAAGGATCGTAGTCGCTTCCGAAACATACAAATGATATTCCAAGATGCAAGATCTTCTTTTGATAAGCAGTATACGATTGAACAAAGTTTGAATGAGGTACGAAAACATTTGAATCCAAATGCGTTAGAGAATCATTTTTTATTACAGGAAGTTGGATTAGATATATCTTTTGCAAACAAGTATCCATATGAGATGTCTGGTGGAGAGTGTCAACGTGCAGCGATAGCACGTGCACTTGCATGTGATCCAAAGGTATTGTTGTGTGATGAAATTACAAGTGCATTAGATGTCATCACACAAGAAAAAATTTGTAGCTTATTAACACATCTATGTCATCAGCATCATATCTCTGCCATCTTTGTATCGCATGATTTACCGTTGGTTAGTAACCTTTGTGATCGTGTGATGATTATGAAGGATGGTAAGGTTGTAGAAGAAGGTAAAACGAAGGATTTGATGCGAAATCCTCAACATCCTTATACAAAAGAACTATTAAGACATATATTAAAGTTAGAAACAGCAGAATAGCTTCTGCTGTTTTTGCATGTAATCTTTTATCGTGGAATTTTCTTTTTATAGTAGAATAGAGTAAGAAATTGGAGAGACTATGAAGATTGTGCAATGTTGGTTAGAACATCCTGTTCGTAGGTTGGACCAGACTTTTACATACTTATATGAAGATGAAGATATTGAAGTGGGTAGCCGTGTAACGATTCCACTTTTAAATCGTAGTGTTGTTGGATTTGTAGAGAGCATCCAGGATACGGCTGAAACAAAGGAAGAGATTGAAACACGATTTGGTTTTAAATTGCGTTTTATTCAAGATGTTAAAGACCATGAAAGTTTAATTACAGATGAATTGCATGACTTAGCGATGTGGCTAAAAGAAAACACTTTATCGACAACAATATCTTGTTTTCAGACGATGTTGCCATCAAAACTAAAGCCTTCAACAAATGACAAGACAATTGTGAAAGAAAAGTGGGTGAAACTCACAGATGAAGAGGTGAATTTAACTCCAAAGCAATTAGAAGCCTATCTTTACGCACGTGAGCATCAACCATTAACATATACAGCTTTACGTAAAATATATCCAGGGCAAGCGCGTGCGCTCATTGAGAAAAATGCAATTCTCTTAGAAGAAAAAGAAAGAGAAGCAGCAGATGATGTAAATATCAATATTGAATCTGCATTACAGTTAACACCATTACAACAGTCTGCAATGGATGAAATTAACAATAGTCAGGACGAAGTGTATCTTCTACATGGTATCACTGGTTCTGGTAAGACAGAGGTATATTTACAACTGGCTGCACAAGCACTTTTACAACATAAACAGGTATTGATTTTAGTGCCTGAAATCAGTTTGACACCACAAATGATTAAGCGTGTTTCTTCTCGCTTTGGACATGCATTAGCAATCTATCATAGTGGACTAAGCGACCAAGAGAAGTATGAGCAGTACCGCAAGGTAAAGACTGGCAAAGCATCTATTGTCGTTGGCACAAGAAGTGCGGTATTTTTGCCATTTCAGAATTTAGGTTTGATTGTTATGGATGAAGAACATGATAATTCTTATAAACAAGAAAACCAGCCAGCATATCATTGTCGTGATGTGGCTATCTGGAGAGGCCGTTATCATCACTGTAAAGTGATACTTGGCTCAGCAACACCAGCACTTGAAAGTTATGCACGTGCTCTAAAAAATGTATATCACTTGGTAAAGATGAATGAACGTATCAATCAAAGTCTACCAAACATTCAACTTGTATCAATCAAGGATAGTATTAAGAAGAATGGCAACTATATTATTACTGATGAATTACGTAAGAAGATACAAGAACGCTTAGAAAAAAATGAGCAGAGTATTCTGTTATTAAATCGCCGTGGGTATGTCACTCAGCTTCGCTGCAAGTCTTGCCAAGAGGTTGTGAAATGTCCACATTGTGATATTGCGATGAGTTATCATCGTGATGTGAATCGCTTAAAATGTCATACTTGCGGTACAGAAATAGCTGTGCCAAAGGTATGCCCACATTGCCATAACCGTACGGGTTTTACCACAATGGGTTTTGGCACAGAGAAGTTAGAAGCGGAAGTACATGCATTATTTCCTAATGCGAAGGTATTGCGT
>CALEMV010000442.1 GCA_937910655.1 uncultured Solobacterium sp. | reverse complement strand
ATATATCACAGAAGATAATACAAAAATTGAAGATAAGAAATTCTCAATCGAAGATGAAACTATGAAACTAGAAGGTACTATCGAGAACGTAGGTAGTGATATTGAACCGGATTACAAGCTAGTATTTACAATCGTAGAGATAGTAGATCCAACTACGTTTGATTTGGAAAAGTGGCAAGCAAGTGTATCCATTCCTGTCATCATCCCTCCACAAAATAATGAAAGTGAAAAAACTGCAGATATATCAGTATCTTTAGAAAAAAAGACTGAAAGTGGCTATCAAGCAATTAGCACAATGCATATGCAGTACACAATTGAGCCGACTGTTGAGAATATTGAGGAAGATATAATTGAAGAAGATACAACGATTAAGGAAGCACCTGCTTCTAACCAATCTGTTGTAGTTGAATCTGACCGTGCAATTACGGCCGTTGACCATAGTAAATTAGAATTACAGTTGGTATCTTCCAATAACCCAGCAACTCCAATTGCGAATGCAAAATTCGAAATATATGCAGATGCTGATCGTACTACAGTTATCGCAACTAGAACGACTGATTCCAATGGAAAGATGTTACTGAATAATTTGAATCCTGGTATTTATTATTTGAAACAAATCACAACGGGATCTTCGTATATGTTGCCAAGTGGTGGATATCGCTTCCGTATAGATAGTGCAGAGTATCTTGCGGTCCCAAATCTAATAGGAAAGACTTTGGTAAATGCAAAGAATGTAGTGAATGGAAACTTCATGATCGACGCTACGGAAGAATACTCCTCACAACCTCAGGGAACTATCATCTCCCAAAGCCCATCGAGTGGTACAGCCCCAAAGGGTTCAACAATACGTGTTGTCATATCGAAAGGTCCAAAACCACAAATCAATTTCAATTTATTACCTTCTTCTACAACAGCTATTAAAAAAGGCTCTTATATACAGCTTGTAGATGGAAATACAGGAAGCAATACGAAGGCAGTTGGTAATGCAAATAATTCTGTTACAAATGTTGTTCAAGTGGGTGGTCCTACTCAGGATACAGAGGAATTGAAAAAACAACTTTGGGAAGTTACTGAGTGTTATTCGACAGCAAGTGGACAACTCGCGGTAGAGTTGAAGAATGTATATTCAGGACAATATCTAACGCGAGATGCGAATGGAAATAAACTGTTATTAGGTTCTACACCGTCAACATTTATCTTTGAACCTCGTAATCAGAATCGGAAATTTTGGAAAATATACACGGTAGTTCCAAATAGAATTGTTAAAAATAGATACATTCATCGTAATGGTAATTTAGGGTTTGAACCTGGTGGTATCTTATTTAATATTTATACCCCATCGCCATACCCGCTACCACAGGATAATGACTCCTCATCAGAACTGCCAAAGAATGATATTGGTGATATTTGGGATACATCAGGGAATGTTATTACACTTAATCCGGATGTAAATATGCGTATATTAAAGACGGATTCTGGTATTAAACTTGTAAATGACCCAATTTATAAAAATGCGATGGAATTTACAAAACTAGGCTCAACTGGAGAACCAGTTTCAGGTGCTAGGTTCATGTTACAGAAATGGAATGGAAATGCATGGGTTAATATCATTCAAACGCAATCCGTTGACAAGGGTTACTTTTCCTTCGGTGGACTTCCTGCTGGTGATTTCCGCATCGTTGAAACAGCAGTATCGAACACATCACAATATGATTTGCCTACTGATGCAGTTTCAGAGTTATCGGTAGCCGCAAATGGTGTTGTTAGTTTTAAAGAAGGTTATAGCCGGACAATTACCAACACGAAAAATGGGGGAACAAAAATCACTATCCTTAAGGTTGACTCGAAAGATAATCAAATCAAACTAAAAGATGCAGAATTTAAAATTAAGCGATTTGGTGGTGGATATGAAAAGACATTACAAACAAATTCGAATGGAGAGTTAACATTTGATAACTTACCAATTGGAACATACATAATTGAAGAAATAAAAGCACCTAAGGATTATAAACAAAATACGATTTGGTATAC
>CALEMV010000441.1 GCA_937910655.1 uncultured Solobacterium sp. | reverse complement strand
TGATATTCGTTTATTTCGTTATCTGATGTATAAAGCGAATCTAGACCTATCAGATATCCATCATCCACAAACGGGAAGATTTGAGATGGAAATTGATGGGCAACCAGTATCTTTACGCTTTGCGCTAGTTTCAAGTTATCACAATACATCAGGTGTGTTACGTATTCTGAATCAACATTCGCCACTACATATTGAAGATTTAACAATTGATTATGATACTTCGATATGGCTAAGGAATATTACAAAACATACTTCTGGGCTTTTCGTATTTTCTGGACCCACAGGTTCTGGAAAGACTACAACACTTTATACCATTCTCAATGAAACAAAAGGTAAGAAGATTTTTACGTTAGAAGACCCTGTTGAGGTATATCACGAAAACTATGTACAAATACAAATTAATGATCATCAACACTTATCTTATGATGAAGGGATTAAACAACTTATGAGACATGATCCAGACATCATCATGATTGGTGAGATACGTGATAGTCAAGCAGCCTTAATGGCTGTACGTAGTGCATTAACAGGGCATTTGGTCGTGACAAGTTTACATAGTCAAAATTGCATGTCTGCGATTGATCGTCTATTAGATTTAGGTGTGGATATGTATCAACTAAAAGATGTACTTATCGGTATTTCCAATCAGCGTTTATTTAATCTAGGTGATGGAAAACGCTCAGGTGTGTACGAATATATGAATCGAAAGGAGGTGGCTTATGCCTTGGAACATCGACGTGTTTCTGAAACGTTCGTTTCACTACAAAAACAACTGCAAGCTGCAGTCGCTAAGGGATATATTGCGTCAGATTGTTTGGAAGAATACACACTTTGATAAACTGGAATGCCAAGGAATCGTCAGTTTGATGGAAAATGGTTTTAGTTTTACCGATACCTTACAGATTTTAAAGACAAAAAGAAATGAGCATCGCATAATACATGTATTAGAAAAATTAGAACAGGGTCAAACATTTAAAGAGGCGTTCTCAATGTTGTTGCCGAAGGGTTATCGAAGATACTTTGATAACTTCATCCGTTATTTACCTGTACTTGAGAGTATGCGTATTTCAGTTGAACTAGCAACGCATGAAGAGAAGATGAAACAAAAGATGATGAAGGATATGGTATATCCAGTAGTCATGTTGTTTGTGATGTTTATTGGAATGTATTTGTTTAATGGATTTGTCTTTCCACAGATGATGACACTAATGACAAGCTTTGAAATCAATGTGACAAGTTATTACTTCTTAAGAAGTTTTATTCAGCTATTATCATG
>CALEMV010000440.1 GCA_937910655.1 uncultured Solobacterium sp. | reverse complement strand
ACGTAATGCAATGTAACTTTGAACTAACTTATCACCATAGGTCTTGTTTGATAGATCCCAAGAATAATTAAACATCTTGTCGTTTTCTTCTAATTTTGCAAGATCACATAGAACTGGAATCTTGACCGTTGCGACGATCTTCTTCCCATTGACTTCTACCTTGTTTCCTTCTTCATCTGTCCAGCTTTCCTTTTGCCCACTGGCAGTTGTTCTGAGTTCTACTGTGATACCCTGACCATGACCTGCAATTGCATAATCTGCTAATGTGACACAATACTTTTGGAAATGGTAGTTATCCTTTGGATCACCACTATATCCAGCCACGGCACCCATACTTAGAATTTCTTTTACAAACAATAGTTGCCCAGCTCCAGAACTGCTCGATGTTCCTGATGTTCCCGCTTGTACAACATCGATTGCTCCAGCTCCTGTTACTTCAACATTGGCTAGATCAACCTCCATGTTTTCTGGAATCTTTTCATCGATCCATTCTTTATATTTTGCATGTCTTGAATTGTATAAGGAAGCACCGATTTGGCTACCTTCATTACGCTTTTTCAAATTCTTTAAAATATTTTCTGTACTGTAATCTCCATTACAAGCTTGGAAAACCGCATCGACTGGACTGGAAGCATAATCGCCTCCCCCAAGTTCTGCTAGTTGTGTATACCAAAATACAGCTCTTAAATTCGTTGTGTAAGTATTGGCACAATAATTCCAATGCTTTACCACACGTTCTGCTGCAATTCTATCTTGTAGCTTTTTACCTTCGCTACTTGTCAAAATTTTCTTTACAACTTCTGTTTGTTCGGCATTTAGTTCTATCCGATCTGCTTCCCAATCCTTTTCAAGAAGAGGAGCAATGATTCCATTACTATCGAGTTCGGAGAATTTACTTTGGTTTTCGCTTCTGAATCTTGTTAAATAATTTCTTGCGTTATTTCCATATAAAGAACTCCATCCGATCGTAGATGCTACTTCTCCACCTGCTTCGGCGTTGATTACATTACTATAATCTCTTTGTCCATAAACTTGTCCACCAGTTTCCATTGCACCAAGCATGTTTAACATGATGTCCATTTGTGTTTCAGAACCAAGTTTGGCGGAAGAATCACCAGATGTATTCTGGATCGTTGTATTTGTTTTCGCTGCTTTACCAGCTGTGCCATTTGGAAATACAATATCGCTTTCTGGACTTAATAAGAATTTGTCGCTTCCGATCGTATTTTCTTCACCATCTACAAAGTCATAGGTAGGAATCACGGCAGATACGCCGATATTCTTTTTAAATAATCCAGAGAAAATACTTCCATTTTTATTGGTTTTATTACCTGATAAATTATATTCAGCTGAGAAATTCTTCAAGTTTGACATTGTGATACTGCCTGCATCGATCTCTGCCCCATCTAAGGTAGCCTTTGTAATTGTAATATCTTGTAGTGGAACGTAATCGGATCCAGCCCTCTTCTTTTCTTCTTTTGTAAGGGTTTCTCCTTTTAAGATCTTGTAATAAGCCTTCAAACGTTCTTGTAACATGTTTGCCATTTCTTGCATCATGTTCTCATCTTTATCTGCTGATGACTTATTTACAGCTTGCACAGGTTGGACGATATGTGTATTGTTACTTCTGATTCTGCCCTGATACAAAGCTGTACCACCAAAGATTCCACCCATCGTCACGGATGTTGCAAGACCTGCTGTAAGAGCCTTTTTACCAATACTCTGTACAATAGCCTTTCCACCATTCGCAATGCCCTGTGGGCTGAATATGTTTTGACTAGGTGTAATATTTCCTCTTCTTGCAAGGAACTGCTTCATCTTGCTGGCTTCTTTATCTGCCCTTGCGAGGGAACCTTCTCTTTGTGCCCCGATTAAGCTATCTTTGCCTGTAAGAACCTTATCTTTATCACCGATGGCTCCTGTTGATATTTTGTCTTTTGCTAATGCTCTTTTTTCTGTTGAAAGTTGTTGACCTGCATCTACATTGACTTCTCCTCCACCGATTTTAACAAGCTTCTTCTTTTCTGGTTGAAGAACAGATTTTTCTTGTAATGGTTTTAGTTTCTTGGAGATGCCTGCATCGTATTCTTTCTGAGAAATATATCTCATAGTGCCATCAGCGTGCTTTTCGATAAACCGTCCTGATGATTTCAGATACTCGACATTTTCTTTTGGACCTGGTGCATTTATAATGCCAGAACTTTGTCCAATGGCATTCTTCTCGTTTATCGAAGAAACACCTGGCATGTTGTTTCTTGTGATGTTTGAGATTGCATCTTTTAACTTCTTTGCCTTTTGTTCATCAATTGACTTTTGTTGTTCTAAAAACGAATTTTTTACAATCTGTTTATTAGGTTGAGCAATTTGACGCTGGTTATTTACAACTTGCTTATTATCTATAGGTACATTTACCTTTTTCATTAATCCACTGCGGTCAAAATTTTGTTGTTGTGTAATTGCTCCGCTATCGCCTTGGCTAAAAGCTCCACTTGAGAAGTCATTTTTACTTGATATTCCACTGTTTATATTTGGTTTGCTATCCGCAATATATGGATGATTATTTGGAATACCTTCAACTTGTTTCTTTGCTATATTTTCAGGACTAATATTTCTTTTAACATTCGCAATATTTTTATTGATCTTATTTAATAATTCTTGTTCTTTTTCAGCTACATGTTGGATAGCTTCACTACTATATTTTTGTTTATTAGCAACTTTGTTTACATCTGTCTTTAATCCACTAAAATTGCCTTCTAGCTTATCTTCGATAAATGTTTCTTTTTGGGAGAATGCTTCATTATTAAAGTTTTGGTGAGAATCAATTCCAGTTCTACCAATATTCGTATTTTGTGCTTGTTGATTCTTAAAACCACTATTTTCCTGAATAATATTCTTATCTGCATTCTTGACTATTTGTTTATTTCCTGTGTGGTTATTAGATAATCTTTCATTGATCTTATCCGATAGTCTTTGACGCTCATAACTGAGTGCATCTGATGGTTCCGCTGTAGTCGTAGAGAAAGCGTCATTACTTAATTCTTTGTTTAAATTTGAAAAGGCTTCTTGTTGAGCCTGTGGGAAGGTTCTTTCCCTTACTC
>CALEMV010000439.1 GCA_937910655.1 uncultured Solobacterium sp. | reverse complement strand
GTACCAGAACCACTCGTTGCTAAAGTTGGTGCTAGAATTATGTCACTCAGTGATCCAACAAAGAAGATGTCTAAATCTGATGAAACAAACAAAGGTTGTATTTACCTATTAGATGATCTAAAGGTAGCACGTAAGAAAGTTATGTCTGCTGTTACAGATAGTTTAGGTAAAGTTCACTACGATCCAGAAAATCAACCAGGTATCGCAAACTTAATGCAGATTCTCTCTTCCCTATCAAATGAACGCTCTTTTGAAGATATTGAGAAAGAATTTGAGGGCAAAGGTTATGGCGACTTCAAGAAAGCAGTTGCAGATGCAGTATGTGCTAAGTTAGAAGAAATTCAAACACGTTACAATGAAATTCTAAACAGTGATTTAATTGAAACTACATTAGCAAACGGTGCAAAAAGAGCCAGAGCGATTGCTGAAGAAAAACTAAATCAAGTCCAAAAAGCAATTGGAATGGAGATACTTTAAACCACAGGATGTGTATCAAGCAATACACATCCTTTCTTTATCAAAAAAAGAGTGATTGCTCACTCTAAAGGTTTTTGATAATAGTTACCAATAATCTTTTCAACCGCATTTAATGTCATGAATGCATGTTCATCTGCCTTACGTATACAACTAATTACTTCCGGTAACTGATAGTTATTAACAGTAATTAACAACATTGTATGCGGTTGATGCTTAAAAGCACCTTCAACATTAATTTTCGTAATACCATGACGTACTGTATTAAAAACAGCTTCACATACTTTATCTGCATGGTCAGTAATGACTTGAATACGTGTAATCTTATAACGTTGGTGCATTGTATTGACTACCTGTGTAGAAACATATTGGAAGATAATCGAGTATAATGCTTTATCCCAACCAAAGGCCAAGCCTGCAAGCACTAAGACGAATGCATTTAAACCAAGCAAATAATTCCAAGTAGGTCTTTTTAAACGTACTGATAAGTCAATTGCGATAAAGTCTGTACCACCACTACTTGCATTCGAACGAAGCGCAAGTCCAATCGCAAACCCATTAATGAGTCCTCCAAACACCGCAATCAATAACATATCCTGTGTAACGATAGGCACATTGATAATGATTGAAAATAGAGAACTTAATGAGAACCAAAGAATAGAATATAAAACAAACTTATGCCCAATACGATTCCAAATAAAAAGCACAACCGTAAAATTCATTAGCCAGTAGATAACACCAAATGGAATTACCAAACCAAGATGTCTTTCCACTAGCATTACAACTAGTCGTGAAATACCTG
>CALEMV010000438.1 GCA_937910655.1 uncultured Solobacterium sp. | reverse complement strand
CAAATCGTGTATAAGAAGGATGGAATTGAACAATCCATTGACTTAATTGAAGATGATCTTGTGTTTATTACCAATGGATGTTGTACGGATACCTCCTGTTATGGAGATCAGACACACGTTCCGGATTTATCGAGTGTAAAGAATGGCTATGGTGAATCCTGGGATATGTGGAAGGCAATCGCAGCGCAGGCAATGCATGGCGAATATGGTAACCCAGAAGCTTTCTGTACAGATGTAAATGCGACAAACTGGATGAGTGCGACAGTCGCTACTTCAAATGAAGAAATTATTCGCTATATCACAAATATCTGCAAACGTGACCCACGTACTGGTAAGGTTACAACAGGTGGTATCGTTACTGTTAAGGATAGTACGGATAATTGGTATCTATCATGGACTATCAACCGTCAACCACAGTTTAAGTCACAGGATAAAGGCCTCGTATTAATTTGGCTATATGCATTAAATACGAATAAAGAAGGTAACTATATCAAGAAGCCAATGCGTGATTGTACAGGTATCGAGGTATGTGAAGAGTGGTTATATCATATTGGTGTTCCAACTGATAAGATTGCCTCGCTTGCACAAGACGCATGTAATACAACGACATGTTTCATGCCATACATCAATGCGTTCTTCCAACCACGTAAAGAATCAGATCGTCCTAAGGTTGTACCAGATGGAGCAGTGAACTTTGCTTTTATCGGTCAGTTTGCAGAGACACCAAGAGATACGATTTTTACAACAGAATATTCCATGCGTACAGGTATGGAGTCTGTTTATACCCTATTAGATATAGATCGTGGTGTGCCTGAGGTTTGGGGTAGTAAGTATGATGTACGTGAATTATTGCGTGCATGTTACTACGCGATTGATAAGAAGCCAATTACAGAAGTAAAAGATTTATCCTTTATCGAAAAATTTGTACTCAACCAAGTGTTGAATCGAGTAAAGGGAACAGATATTGAAATTCTATTAAAGAATAGTGGACTGATTAAATAGAAACTATGGCTAAGAAAAGGAAAGCAATACGCTTTCCTTTTTAGGTATATAATATGGGTAGAGATAGTATTTACCCGATTCAACAATAATTAAAAACTGACATTCATCATTCATCTAGTACTTGTCTAATTTCAAATATATAGGGGAGTTTTATGAGTAAACAGAAGTTATTATTTCTATGTGTTTATTTAACAGCTTTAACTTTAATGGGTATCACACTACAGTTTTTTATTAAGATTTACTTGGCGGGGATTTATATGAATGCTACCTGGGTATCGGCACCACTTACAATTTTCATTTTGATTACAATTGTGTTGTTTGTTAGGGCTTATTGGATTTATCGAAAAATACCAAAAGATCAGGAATGATAGAAAGGTTCTCTTACAAAAAAGAGAACCTTTTAAATAGATTTATTTATGTATTTGAAATACTTTGTACAATCGCAATTGCGATGTTTGCGTCATGCGAGATACTTACCTCAAGTTCAGGATGGTCTTTGATGTAAGGCTTTCCGCTAGCATCATTTAGGATACTGTACTGTAAGTAATTTTTATCCTGTGTTGCCTTGAAGATAGCTTCTTTCGCCGCAAAACGTCCCGCAAAGTATTGTTTTTTCTGTGTGGTAGTATGCTTTAAGGAGAATTCCACCATTTCAGATTGTGTTAAAACGTGTGAAATGATGGGTTTTTCTAAGTCAATACGATGCATATCTACGATGTCTACGCCTAACATGGTATTATTATTACATAGTTGCGTGCATTTGGCGAATGCTTGCACACTCAGTCAATCGACTGTAAAATATTGCAGAGGTTAATATGAAAGAAAAGAAGAATAAAAAGAAATTATCTAGAGTGGGAAGAATCGCGCTTGATATCATCATGGTTGTATGTCTAGGCGTTGCGATTTTTTCTGGCTATCAGTTATATAAAGGTCTAGCAAGTTATAACCAAGCAGGAAATGCGTATGATAACTTACGTAAAGATGCCGTTACAACAAAGAAAGACACAGATAAAGATGATACAACTTCTACATTAGATTTCCAGAAGTTATTATCTCAAAACCCGGATTGTGCAGGTTGGATTACACTTCCAAACTCTAATGTGGACTATCCGGTTGTGTTTGGTGCTAGTACAGATGAAAATAAATATGGAAACAGTTACTACTTAGACCACTTATTTGATGGTACATACAATCTAAGCGGAACTGTATTTATTGACTATAACAATGGAAGAGACTTTACTCATAAGAATACAGTTATTTATGGTCACCATATGTTAAATGATTCAATGTTTGCGGATATTGAGAAGTATAAAGATCAATCTTACTATGATAGTCATAAGGAAATGATTTTCCAAACACCAAATGGTACATATAAGATTTATCCTGTTGCAGGATATTCTACAACGGGTACTGGTGGCTATGTACAGTACGACTTTGGCAGTGACAGTGAATTTTTGAGTTATGTTGATCGCTTTGTTTCTGCATCAACATTTAAGAGTGATGTAACAATCACGGCAGAAGATCAAATTGTAATGTTATCAACATGTTCCTATGATGTTGAAGATGGAAGATATGTATTAGTTGGAAAGCTGGTAAAGGCTTCATAAATAAGGAAAACATTTATGACGGAACAAAATCCAAACAGAGTAATTCGAAAGAAGAAAAAACGTAAGAAGAGATATATCAGCGCAAGATTTTTATGGTTGATACTTTTCCTTGCGAGTATTGTATTTGCGATTACATTCTGGCGTATGCCAATGTTTCCAACGAAGTGGAGTATTATCGTAGTACTTGTACTTGCGGTGATTGATTGGTTAACATTCTTACTAACATCGAAGGTGAAGCCGAATAACGTATTTGCACAGGTAGTAAACACAGTGCTTGCGGTAGCGCTTATTATCGTAAATATTGCACTACCGTACTATACAGACCGCTTAAGTAATGTCTTCTCTTCTGTGTTAGGTAATGAGGTTAGAATTGGCATCTATGTTATGACAGATGCGTATAAAGACAAGCATAAAGATACTTTCGCTAACTCTCAGTATAAAGAGAGTATGAAGTTAGCGGAATATCAAAACGCAAAATTTATCACTGCTTTAGGCGTTGATGGAAATAATCAAAACTATACATTAGAGAAGTTACGGGTGGATTTAAAGAATGATAATCTAAAGACCATCAACAGTAGTTCTGTGCAGTCTGCTGTAAAGAACTTATATACAAATCAAGGTGATGTATTATTATTGAGTGATTCGTATTTATCGACAGTTTTAGAGACGGATGAATTTAAGAATTTTAAGACAGATACAAAACTGATAGGTAGTTATTTCCGCAAGGTAGAAACAACCCAAGCAACAGAAGATAAGACAAACCTTGCGAATACACCATTTACATTCTTTATTGCGGGAAATGACCAGCCTGGTGAGTTAAGCTTGGAAGGTAGAACAGACGTAGATATCGCAGTAACGGTAAATCCAAATACACATCAGATTTTGATTACGAACTTGCCACGTGACTCTTATATTCCAAATCCTGCATATAAGAATCAGAAAGATAAATTAACGCATCTTGGTTTAAATGGTATTCAGAATACATTAAAGGGTGCTAGTAACTTACTTGGAACAGATGTGAATTACTACATGTTAGTAAACTTTACAACATTTGAAGATATTATCAACGCAATTGATGGTGTTGATATTGATAACCCATTTGAAT
>CALEMV010000437.1 GCA_937910655.1 uncultured Solobacterium sp. | reverse complement strand
GTGTACCAGCATTCACATCACTTTGATAAAGTGTATTGATACCAGCCCAATTTTGTTGTGCTAGAGGTAAATCAAAAGTTACAACATTTCCTGAAACAGAATATGTAATTGTTGCTCCTGGGATAATTGCGGATGTGCTTGCTGTAGTTGGTGTACCTAGTGTTACTTCATTAGGGAATGTAACACTATATTTGATACTAGCCACCTTACCTGCTGTTCCATCGATATTCCATGGATATGCAGCACCATACGTTGTCATATATGGAGCTAATTCAGACATAACATCTGCGATTGGAACATCTGCTGTCCAAGTACCATTGTATGTACCATGATTGCTTCCAGTGACTCCACTCACAGTTCCAGAGTTACTAATATATTGTGCAATTTGTAGAGTGCCTGCCGCGTTAACAACAGTCACATTTGGCATAAGAAAACCAAGTGTAACCATCAATGTTGTAAATAGTGTAATGATTTTAGTAAACATTTTGCTGAATCCTGCATTTCTGCTCATACATAAACCTCCATTTCTTATACATTGACAAAACTTACCAACGAAAAACGATAAAATTTTACTCGGAGCCACATCATATTATAAGTATTTTACACTTTATTTTGTGTCTCAATTATACATTATGCCTTCATTATCTTTTTGTCAACATTTACAATAAACGCAGCCATTAATGCGATACTCATCATAATCGCATACATTAACATATTATTTTGATCACTTGTCTTAGGTGTTGAAATAGGTGCCTTATATACATTTGTAAATACAGCTTCATTTACAACTGTGCCATCTGCCTTTTCAACATGTGTATCTGCCACAAGCTGTCCAGCCACATCTGTTACCTCAAATGTGATTGTATATTGGGTTGTATCATATGTGTAATTTGCGATACCATCATTGATTTCACTAATTACATATTGATATGTACCTGCCTGTGTAATTTCGAAGATACCAAATTCTACTTCACCACTACCGGTTACTTCAGCTTGTTTTACACCACCAACACTACCTACTGGCATTGGATCTGCTGGATTAACAGCTCTCATCTCAAAATGGAATCTAGATGGATTTGTCGGATTACCTTCTACGATCTTCTTGACTGGTGGATCAACCAATACTGGTTTTGGCACATATGTATTTACAATCTTTGTGCCATCATAATGAACTGTAAAGTCTCTACCACTAATTGTGATTGTGCTTCCTTCTTCCACAACATTACCATCACCATCTAGTTCCTTTACAGTATAAGTATTTGCAGCAGACGTAATTGTGTCTGTCACTGGTAAATTGGAGAATGTTGCCGTAAAGTGATTGTTCTTATCCACAACCACTTCTTGTACTTTATTGCCATTTTTATATAGGGCAATTGTAGTAGAAAGCGTATCAATCTCACTTTGTGTTAAATTAGACCATTCTTTAGTAAATGTCTTTGTCGTTGTTGCAGGGATAAGTGGCGTTACTTCTAAAGACTTCTTATTTGTAACTGTAAATCCTTGGTCTACATCTCCTGTTACAGTTGCAGTATACCAAGCATCGTTAATCTTAATCTTGCCAGAGCTATCTACGCCCACTTCTTTCACTGAGTATTGATAGTTTGTACCAGTTGTTGGATTTACTACATCAATATTATCGAAAGAAACTTCCCAATTATTCGCTGCAGTAAGTTTCTTCTTTTCTAGAACTGTTCCATCACGGTATAACTCTACTTCTATTTCACTCACTGGAGCAGTAAGCGCAGTACCATCATAGTTCTTCCAATCCTTCGCAACCTTGATTGAAGAAGTATGAAATGTCATCGCAGCAGGCTCTAGAGTTAATGTTGCACGGTTACCATTGATATCATAATCCAATACTGGAGTAATCACGTCTATCTTATCGTTATGAGACATTGTTAAGTTATTCTCAGCCTTATATGTCACTTCAATTCTTCCGCCATCACCATTACTTAATGTTGTTTTCGTAACCAACATAAGCATATTGGCATCTGCTGGATCTGTAACAATATCATAATCTCCTGGTTGAGGAGCGTGATTGAGTGCGTATGTCTTGCCTGGCTTTAACTTAATATACTTCACTTCAAAGTTTGGCGTCGCCTCCACTTTGTCCAGTTTTAATGGTAACTGATTTGCACCTTCTGGCATGAATGCAGGACCAAAATCCAGATTCTCATTTAAGAGAGGAATAAATACATTTGCGTAGTTAATATTTGTTCCACTATTATTTCTGAGTTTGATACGCATTGTTGTCGTATCGTCTTTTTCTAATACGACTGTTGTATCTTTCTTCGTTGTCGCAGAAGTATTGTCATAGATGATTTCTGCACCTGTATCTTTATCAATCAAAGTGGAATGTGCATTCACTTCAGCTGCCTGATTCACTTTGACACCAGGTCCTTCAGACAAGGAAACCATTGTCTTCCCAGAGTTTACAGCTGTACCAAATACCGTTGTGTATTTGTCAGTATTCCAGTTACTTCTATCCCACTTTTCAGGTTTGATGACTGCACCAATCGCATCAAAGTCCTTTGTCGTAATTCCAAGGAAGTCATTGATATGGTATGTCGCAACCTTTACCGTCTTATCCGCATGAACATCAAACTTGATTGTCATATTCTTACTTGTGAAGTTTGGCTGATATTGACCTCTTGTTTCTTGGCCAATATCAATGGAATACTTCCAAACTTTGACTTTCTCACCATCTTTTTCAAACTCACCTACATATGTTGGTGTACTCAATGTTCCGTTTGTTACTTGTAAGTTTGAATATGTAAATCCTTCTGGCATAATCATGTAAATCTCAGGTTCTTGTAGCGGGTTCCAATCCCAGTTTGCGTCATTAATACGTCCAGATACTGTAAAGGAATTTCCACCAAGAATTTGTGTTTGATTGATTGAACCAACACCATTCTTTACTTCAGGTACCTTTGGCTTACCAATTAAGGTATATGTATCACCAGCAGTTGGTGTAGTGCCTGTATTGTATAGTTTTACAGTTGTCTTAACACTATCGTTAGTACCTACCTTCCAGCTTCCATATACACCATTTGGAATATATGACCAACCGTAGAATTCACCGTCAGAGATAAACTGATTATTTGGATTCCAAGTATCTAATAAGTCACGATGTGGACGTACACCATCATACTGACCAGGGATTTGACCAATATCAACCTTGATAGATTTAATAGAATCATTAATATCTAGGCCTAGTGCTGTATTTGTGATTAATGCAGATACATTTAATGGAGATGCATTTGGCTTCTGTAAAATACTTGGATCAGCTACACCACTAGCACCACTCGCAGATGTCCAATAGATGTTTCCATATACCATATCTGCGTGATATGGAATTGTAACACCACGAATAATCGCAGTATCTGTTTCATCAATTGTCATTTCAAGTGTCTTTGGTTTTGTTGGTGTAGATAATTCATTCTTAATTAATAAGGAACCTAAACGAACATTGTATGTATCATACTTTTTATATGCCCAGTTTACTGCTGTATCAACTAAGGCATGAGAAGCTACCTGTTCTGGATCAGAACCGTCAATCAACTTCACTGTCATGGTAGATACGTTGCTAGAAGTACGATCTGCGTTTGGAGTATCATCCCAGATTGTCTTCTTAAAGTTTTTTAGAGTAATTGTAAACGAAGAGCCATTTGCACGTGTACTATTTGACGGAACCTTTACATGAGGTACAAACTTTGGTGTTCCAGAATAAGAACCAGGTTCATTCCACTCTAATTTCGTGGTCTTCATTCCACCACTCTCTGTCGTTGAAACAACAGTACCATTTGAATGATATAACTGTGTCTCTTCGAGAGATATAAATTCAATGTCACTAGGATATTCAATTTCAACAGTTGTCTTACTGCCTGCTTCTGTCAAGGAATTTCCACCTGTAATGGAAGCGAGCAATGTTGTCGTTGTATCACCCTTACTGATAGTCTCTGTTGATTGGTCTGTCCAGAAGTTATATCTAAACTCTTCTGTAGACTTTGCGTTAAAAGAACGTGCATCTACAGATGGAGTTGAATCTGTACTTAGACTAATCTGAAACAAATTCGTAAGAATCTGATTTGGATCCTGATTTAGATATGCACTGTCAATGCTGAAACTAATTTCTCCTGCAGAAGCCACATTTGTTAGAGATGTCTTTGACTTAAAAATTAATTCGCCATTTCTTGACTGAGCAGAACCTGCAGTTGGATATCCATATGGGGAAGTACCTGTCCCTGTAGGTGTCTTAACCAACTGTTCAAAACCCGTTGCAGTAATTGGACCTTCCGTAAATGTTGAACCTGGAAGTGTAGTAATATACGCTCCATTTCCAAGATTTAGATGAAAATAGGTATTTGAAAACTGTAAAGATGATGGAACAGAATATTCTACATCCAATGAGTAAATAACCCCTGTTTTTAGTTCAGGAACATCACCAGCCAATAAATCAGCTACCTGAGCACCTGTAGATGAGTCCTTTACTACTACTTTATTAAATTTAAAACCGGTTGTATCCTCAGCCTGAACGACTGCTTTTCCAGGAATAAAACCAGCGATTACGATTATAAGTGATAATAGAAACGTAAACACCCTCTGTATTCCCTTTGCAAAACAATGATTGCTACACATAGATTTCTCCCCCTAAAAAAGTTTTAGCAGCGTTTTTCTTTGTACGAAGTAGTTGCTAGGAATCGTGATTTCCACAATCAACGCTACTTGGCAATGTGGTTTCACTTTTATTTTTATCGTTCTAGTTTAGTAATACTTCGTATTCAAAGGCAGTGTTTACAAACAAAAAGTAGTATTTGTTGTTCATTACAATTTTAAGTGAAAAACCGAAATAATGAAATACTATAT
>CALEMV010000436.1 GCA_937910655.1 uncultured Solobacterium sp. | reverse complement strand
CTTTAGAACTTTCTCCACTGATAACAAGTCCCTTCATCAGACCCTTTGATTTATCTACTTGATTTGGCACAAGCGATACATCTGTATCAAAGATACCTAATGATGGCATCATCTTGTCATTATCTGCAAACGGAATATCATTTTCCACCGCAAAAATACGGCAATGGTACATCTCTGTCTTTGGATTGTCTATAATTACATAATAGCGATATGTACCATCGGATAACTGCGTCATCTCTGTACCAATTGAAAAATAATCACTAGAATCTAGATAGTTTTTTGTATTTAAAACTTCTGTATAATAACTTTCATATAATTCCATAGCCGCATTTGTTTCTTCGTCTTTTTTAGCACAGCCAGATAACATGCAGATACAGATTGCAATGACCAATAAATATCTATACATACAAATACCTCGCCTGTAATTATACCATAGAACAGTTATAAAAACGGATAGCCTTTTGACTATCCGCATGCTTTAGAATGTTAATACAAAGTAATTCTTTTTTCCTTTTTTAAGGATGGAGAATTCTTGGTTGATAGCTGCTGACTGATGTAATACAGCCTGAATATCTGTAATCTTATTACCGTTTACTGATACAGAACCCTGTTCAATTAACTTACGCGCTTCAGATTTAGACTTGCATACTTCTGCTATCACTAGTGCATCAATCAAAGTTACACCATCTTCTACAGCTGCCTTCTTAGCATCTGCTAGACCTTCCTTCATCTCCTCTGGAGATAAAGTCATAATATCACCCTTAAAGAATGTCTCTGTAATACGTAATGCCTTCTCTAAGCCATCTTTACCATGAACTAGTTCTGTTAGTTCAGCTGCTAATGCCTTCTGACCTTCACGCTTTTCAGGAGCACTCTTAAGAGATTCTTCATAACGCATAATCTCTTCTGGTGTATGGAAGCTAAGTCTCTTAAGGTAGTCTACGATATCCGCATCTGGTGTATTTAACCAGAACTGATAGAATTCATAAGCATTTGTACGGGCTGGGTCTAACCAAATATTCTTACCTTCTGACTTACCAAACTTAGAACCATCACTCTTTGTGATTAATGGAGAAGTAATACCGAATACCTTCGCATTATCTCCTTCCATCTTACGGATAAGCTCCATACCTGAAGTTAAGTTACCCCATTGGTCAGAACCACCAATCTGAATTTGGCAGTTATACTTTTTAAATAAGTTATACCAGTCGATAGACTGTAAGATTGTATAGCTGAATTCCGTGTAAGAAATACCAGAATCTAATCTCTTCTTGATGGTATCCTTTTGTAACATGTAAGAGATGTTAAATAGCTTACCATAGTCACGTAAGAAGGCTAATAAGTTCATCTCACCCAACCAGTTATTGTTATTCTCCATAATGGCTGCGTTAGATCCTTCAAAGGATAAGAATTTAGCTAACTGTTCACGGATGCACTCAGCGTTATGAAGTACTTCTTCATGTGTTAATAGTTTTCTTTCTGTTGTAGGACGTGGATCACCAATCATACCTGTAAAACCACCACATAGTGCAATTGGTTGATGCCCTTGTAATTGGTAACGACGTAATAATAGGATTTGTTGTAAGTGTCCTACATGGAGAGAATCTGCCGTTGGATCAAATCCACAGTAGATTGTTGTTGGATTCTTAAGTTGTTCGCCTAGTCCTTCTTTATCCGTGCAATCTTTGACCAAGCCACGCCACTGTAATTCTTCAATAAAATTCATATACTAATCCTTTCCTAGCGCCATAATAAAAGGCGCCCATATCTCTAAGGACGCCTCAGCGCGGTACCACCTTAGTTTACGAATCATCGTACACTCATTTCTCTTTAACGCAGAGTAACGGTCTACCTTTTGAGATAAACAGCTCCTAGATGTATTCATCACCGATACAGAATTCCTTTCACCAACCGGAATCTCTCTACACATGCATACATGTGATTACTCATTCTATTCAACGCTTTTAGTTCTTTGTTGTCTGTCTTGGAGTAAACAGATAACTTAATTCAATGCTTTCGCCCTTTTCTTCATGATTTTCTTCTTCATTCTGCAATAACTTTGTCATAACACGCATTGAAACTGCGCCTAAGTCATAAGATGGAATAGAGAAACTAGAAATCTGTGGACGTACCATAGAATTATACTTCGTATCGAGTACACATACAACTTCCATTTCTTCTGGAATGGAAATATTATTTTCTCTACTTGCATTCAACAATGCGAAGCATTGGGAATCTCTATTTGCGATAACAACATCATAGCGATGGTCTTTCATCCACTTCGATAAGAAAGCGTAGGATGTACGTGCATCAGCAGGAATAGAAATCGCTCCAGTAAACTTCTTACCACGAGCTTCATATGCTTTCTTTGCTCCAGCAACCATCTTTTCATACTGTTGTGGATTCTTACGATCTTCTAAGATACCAATGTTATCTTTACCTTCTTCTAAAAACTTCGAAACAAGTTCAAAGACAGCCTTCTTGATATCTACATAAACACTACTGATACCCTTACCATTCATCTTGTTACCAATAACGACGATAGGAATATTGTACTTACTTAACGTATCCATATCACCAGCGACTAACTTATCATTGAAGATAACAACACCATCCACATGTGACTTGATAATATCTTCAATTACAGTATTGATATCTGTAATACCTGCAGTAATTGTATGCAACAT
>CALEMV010000435.1 GCA_937910655.1 uncultured Solobacterium sp. | reverse complement strand
TAGAACGTAAAGAAATAACCGGATCTTCTCCATTTAAAAATTCATCCGAAAAGAATTGGTTTAACTTTCCTTCTGCGTATTGGTATATCGCACTCTTACTTTTATAATATACCATCGTTTCATCAATAAAAGAAAACAAGTCTAATTTCATGGATTCATCCTTTCATCGTAAACGTAAATTTTTAGGGTATTTATTCTTTAAAGCGGTACCGTCACTTTTAGCACCACCAATTACAACACCATGATAACACACTGCATACCATCCTTTCTTACAAGGTAAATTTAATTGTTCTCCTCGCATATAGCGTATAACATCTTCTTCTTGTAGATTGAGTGTGTTTTGAAAGTTGGTGTAGGCAGACATAAATAATGCATGACTTGGTGTAAAGCGATTCTTCTCCATCTCACCAAGAAAGACTTGATGACGCAGTAAATGACATTTTCCTACTTCATAAAATGGTTGTGTACCACCATATATCTTATTGTTCTTGACAAAATAATATGGGTATTGATTCACAAAAAATTCGTCAAAGAATTCTTTGGCTTCTTTTGGCAATGCTTGTGATTGCATGAGTTTAACAGTAGATTCTGTTGATGTAACATCTTTTTGAAGTTTCGCGATAAAATGTCCTTCACCACCATCCATTGGAAAAATTCTTCTTGCGTAATCAGTATGATATCCAAGATCAAATGCTTTTCTACCAAAGTCAACTTCAATTGGAACCAAGTGCATATCAGGATGTTCTTGTATAAACTTCTGCATGCATAATTCATTTTCTTCGATTGCAAATGTACAGGTACTATAAACCATAGTTCCACCTGGCTTTAAGCACTTATATGCTTCATCTAAGATACACGATTGACGCACAGCACATGCTTGTACATTCTCTATACTCCATTGTTCTACTGCTTGATCTTCTTTGCGAAACATTCCTTCACCAGAACACGGTGCATCACAGAGTACCATATCAAAAAACTCTGGAAATGCTTTAGAGATATCTTTGGGATCGTTATTCAATACAATTGTATTAGCACTACCACAGCGTTCGATATTCTCTAAAAGTACACGTGCTCTAGTAGGATGAATCTCATTTACTACAAGTAAACCTTCTTGTTCTAACATTTCAGAAATCTGCGTTGACTTTGAGCCTGGAGCTGCACACATATCTAAAACCTTCATTCCAGGTTTAGGATCCAAAATTGTTACTGCAGAGCTTGCACTAGGTTCTTGAATATAAAAGAATCCAGCCATATGCTCTGGTGTAAAACCAACACCACTTTTTATATTTGCGTAATATCCATTTTTTGCAAATGGACTCTTTTCTAAATCAAAATTTGTATTCGCAAAAAAATCATCCGGCGTAATCTTTAAGGTATTGATGCGTAAACCTTTTCTTGCTGGATCATTTAATTTCTCAAGATATGCTGGATATTCATCCTTAAGCATCTCTCTCATTCGTTCTAAAAATAAATCATTCATATTTTAATAATATCTTCTTAATATCTCGAACATCTTGTTCAAGTTGTAAAATCAGATTTTCACGGCTCTTAAAATGAATCTCAGGACGTAAGTATTCTAATAGTTGAACCTTGATGATTCTTCCATACAAACTGCCGTTATAACCAATGAGATAAGTTTCTAACGAAAGCTTTTCAGATGTATTAAATGTAGGATTATGTCCAAGATTAGTCATTGCACCATATACATGATGATCAATCTCTACAAGGCTTGCATAGACACCTTGTTTTGGTAATAAGTATTCATCAGAGTATTCTATATTCGCAGTTGGAAAACCCATTAATCTTCCCTGTTGGTGACCACGACGAACAATTCCTTCTAAACTATAGTATTGACCTA
>CALEMV010000434.1 GCA_937910655.1 uncultured Solobacterium sp. | reverse complement strand
GGTAAATCGAATGTAAAATAATCTCCAACTTTCCATTTTGCATTTTCATTCGATGAAACCTTTTTTAAATCGATACCTAGATAATAAATATTATCGAAATACAGCAGACTGTTTTCTGGATAGTTTTCTTCAATCTCTTCATTCTCTTTCAAATACAGCCTCGTAAAATCAATTTGGTCTGAAATATCGTCCACATCATTGGCATGCACAGCAAAAAATACTGAAAATACTGGCAGTAACATCGATACCACTAGTATCCACAATATCATTTTTAAGTGATTACTTTTGCCCTTAAAAAAGAGACTATGCATTTTCAACAAAGTTTCTCCTGCATCTACCGAAAAGTCGGGTATTTTCACAAATCATTCTAAAATTGGCTATTCTATGATAAAAAACTTGCATGCATGTTATATAATACTTGGTTTCCAAATATGCAATTGCCATAATATAGCCTTTACTGTATCGTATCTTTGTTATATCAAGGAATAGGCATTTTAGCAAGAAATTTAGTTATGATTACACTTTGTTTATCGACTGTTTTTAACTTCCTATCGTAACTATCAAACCACAAAAAACAAGACTTTCTATGTATCAATGAAACACAAATATCATTTTTTAAGTACAAAAATGACTAGTAATTTAGTTACTAGTCACTTGTTTGTATATTTATTGATATTTATGCCTCATGACAAATATATAAAGGTATCCCATCATCGATACAGAGAATACGCATAGATACCAAGAGATATTGAACGAATCGTCCGTCTTTGGTGTAGAGATACCCACCCAACGATAGACGTGTGTAGTATCCCCGTTAATAGCTGTACTTGTGGAAAGATATACATATCCATCAAATACCTCCGGGCCAAATGTTCCATAAACTCTTTCCTTAATTGGTGTACCATCTTCGGTTACCCAATTTGTTTTCACACGGTATGTATAAATGAATTCCAATAAATTCATCTGGTCAGATGAAAGTGTTAGATTCTTACTTTCATAATCCACTGCATAATCCGGGATAAGTTTGCCATATCTAAAGAGTACCGTAAATAAGTTATCATTCCCTGTATCTTCTTGTGCAAGAACCCTACCTTGATCATCGATATAACGAATTCTCCAACTTGTCGGTTTGCGTCCAACCCACTTTGCGTAGATTGTCATATCATACGCAATTGACTCATTGATATCAAAAGGTTGTGTAAATGCTGGATCTTTATACCAACCATCAAACCAATATCCATCCTTAGAAGGAATGTTTGGAATATCCTTATGTACACTAGACATCTTAGGAATTGTTACCAGTGCAGGTAATACAGAAGTAGCACCATTACTTACAACCGTTACATTAACTCGTGGCTCTTCCCATCTAGCATATAAGAAACGATCACGATTAGACATTGTCGCATTATCTTTAAGCTTAGTACCCTCTTTGAACGTATCAGTTGTATACCAACCTGTAAATACATAGTGTGCTGGCACATTACTTGGTCTTACTGGGTTATTCAGGATATTTTGATAGTTAGATAATGGTTCTCCATAGTAGAGATTTAATACTGTGCCATCCGTATTTTCTAAGTGAAGATTATACTTATTACGTGTTTTATATACGTGCATATATGTCTGACCATCACCATCATAGTCATTTACCACTTGATTATTGTTGTATACAACGATGAGTGAACCACCAGTATATGCAGTTAAATCAGGGTTAGACGCATTAACATCTGTAGTGTAATCATCTACCCCATTAGTCCAATAATAATATGAATAGTTAAATGCGGCTGTATTAGGGAAATATACACTAAACTTGCTGTAGGAAAGTGTATCTACATCCCAAATACGATTATTTGGATTCCTTGACCATGTGCCATCTGGATTTTGTTCATGATAGATGATATGAATTTTCTTTTCACTTGGAGCTACTGCTAATTTTCTAGCATGGAACTCTAAATGATATGGATCAACATTAAAGAATTGTTGTTCTGTAAAGGTAGGTGGTGTCTTGTCATAGTGAGAGCTTGCATTATTTGGTGCAGACCATAGATATGTTAGGTCAATGCTAAAAATACCATCTGTCTTATGCCCATAGATTCCCTGGTATGACTCACGACGCTCTTCTGTATTTGTAGAAAAGTTATAATACACAAGTGTAATTGTCATCACCGGACGATCATAGTAAACATTTACCACAGTTGAACCATCCGCTAAGACAAGCTTTGTCGCATTTTCTGCATCAGTCTTTGCCTGATTGTATTTACGATAGGTCGTATCGTATTGTGGACCATTATATACAACCGTACTATTTACATTCTGTGTTTTTGTTTCTGTATTAAATAATGTATATGTCTTTTGTGCATCTGTAAAGGATAATTCATCCGTTGCGTTTTGATACCAATAATTAATAATATATGTCGATTGGAATGGAATATCATACTCCGCATAGACATGCATATCTTCTGCCGGTTGTACCCCAGCATTCCAGGTCTGTAAAGCACCTGTGCTATCCTGATACACCCAACGTAAAAATATCTTACCTGGAATCGTTGGCTGTGCAGGTTGTGTCTGTGTACTCTCGTATAAATATGTTAAATAGAAGTCCTGTGCAGAATCACCTGTATGAAAATAAGTCGTCAACTTCTTTCTTGCATAATAAACAGAAACTGTAATATCTCCATTTGGCGCAATCTGTACCTGTTCAGGAATCAGAGCTTGAAAGCCAGGATATGTTCGATTTGCGATTGCCTGTGTCATATCCCCTACATTGCCTGTAAGAGTTTCATATTCTGCCAAGGATTCGTCATCATAGTTGCCAGACAATGTTTGACGTACATGGCGAACTGTATAAGTTCTAGTAGTTGGTACTGGTTGTGTTGTAGGTGTTGATGAATCTGCGAATACCGCTGTAGAAATTGTGGTTACACAAATACTACATACCATTAGCAGAGCACAAAG
>CALEMV010000433.1 GCA_937910655.1 uncultured Solobacterium sp. | reverse complement strand
GGTACTGCAACGACATACGACTATATAGATCAAAATGGAGTTTTCCGCTATGTCGTGATTCAGCCGGGATTAGGTATTAGTCTCAATGCGTTAACTTCTATGACTGCTAAATTACCAGAAATTGAAATTGTGAAACCAAAATCAGTTCTTGGAACAAATACAATTGAAGGCATGCAAGCAGGTGTTGTATATGGATATATTGGTTCAGTTGAATACATTATTAAAACAATGAAGAAGGAGCTGAATGATTCATCATGTATGGTTATAGCAACTGGAGGTCTTGGTAAGATTATCGCAAATGAGACCGATGAGATAGATGCATATGATGCGGATATTGCGTATAAGGGAATGAAGATTTTATACGATATCAATAAGGGGAGTGAATATGAAAATCTTTGATTTACATGCGGATTTAGCAGAAGCAATCAAACCTTTCTACACAGATGGCAAAACATCTATTCTCAAGAAAGATTGGAATACTCGTTTTAAACAAGGACAGATTGCATATACTTCTGCTGCAAGTTTCTTTGTGGGAACGGAAAGCTGGAAAGAAATGCAAGATGTTGTCACAAAAGTAAAGAATGATATTATTGCCTCTGGTCATAAAGTTATCTATACCAAGGAGGATTTAGATGATGAACAACAAGAAACAGCATTCTTAATGACGATTGAAGGAATGTGCGGTATCCACGACGATGTCGAAGAGAAAATTCAGTGGTTATATGATATGGGTAATCGTATTGGCTCTCTTTGTTGGAATGATCAAAACGCTCTTGCGACAGGTAATTCTGGAGATCCTACAAGAGGCTTAACAGAACTTGGTAAACTAGCAATCACAAAGATGAATGAACTACATATGATTGTGGATGTATCTCATGCTAATGAGAAGACATTCTGGGATATTCTTTCCTGTTCAACCCAACCAATCATCGCGACACATTCGAATGCGAAGGGTCGTTGCTTTGTGGAAAGAAATTTAACGGATCAACAAATTCGTGCAATTGCAAGTAAAGATGGATTGATTGGTATGAATGCATGTTGTTCATTTATTCATACAGAACAACAAAAACAAGATGCGCTACATCTAGCAAAACATGCAAAATATATCGCAGATCTTGTTGGAGTAAAGCATGTCGCATGTGGATTCGACTTTGGTGAATATTATAATGATGGTGAGGAACATAATATGTATGGTCCTTCCCAAGCACAGAATTTTATCAAAGCGTTACAGCGTGTAGGATTTACATCAGAAGAAATCAAAGATATTGCATATCGCAATGTTCTGCGCTTCTTAAGAAAATATATGTAAAAGAAAAGCTCTTGTGCAATCACACAAGGGCTTCATTTTATTTCCATAGAATATCTGGATAGATTCCAGCTTCTTTCATTTCCGCAATCTTTTCAACTACAAGTGGCTTATCTTCTTGATATGTTACACCGAACCATTGATCCTTAGAGGAAAGTACTTTAACAGTACACTTACCATCTTTAACCATCTGACCGACTGTTGTAGGAATAACATATTCACACTTCATTGGATTAGATGCTAGATTTGCATGAATGAATTCATCAAAGTATACATCCATGTCATCAAATACCTTAGGTGTAAATCCCCAGAAGTTCATAGATACTAATG
>CALEMV010000432.1 GCA_937910655.1 uncultured Solobacterium sp. | reverse complement strand
TCCAACAACAAGCACTTTCAAGATTACAGTACAAAGAGATACAGATCATGATGGAAATCCTGATATTACTGACTTGGATGATGATGGTGATGGAGTAGCTGATACGGATGAACAGGCTGCTGGTTCAGATCCAAAGAATCCTAACTCAAGACCTGGAGCAGTAATTACACCTGTAACTCAACCAACGATTTCTAATCCAACACAAACAGTGATTGATAAAAATGCAATTACAAATATTGTAATTACGCCAGGCTCACCAACATCTACAGTAACTGTAGATACAAGTAAGCTACCAAATGGTGTAACATACAATCCAACAACAAAGACTATCAGTGGTACTCCAAACATAACAGACTGGGGCACTACAGAAGAGAGTCGTAAGTTTGAGATTCCTGTAGTTGTTACAAATCCAGATGGCTCTAAGGTTACAAAGACTGTTGAAATTACAGTACAAAGAGATACAGATGGAGATGGTACACCAGACGTTACAGATACAGATGATGATGGTGATGGATATCCAGATACTGAAGAAGTAGCTAGAGGAACAGATCCAAAGGATCCTGCATCTAAGCCAACAACTTCAATCACTCCAATTTCTGATCAAACGGTTGTAGAGGGTAATCCAATTAGTGAAATTACAGTTACAGTTGATGATCCAAATGCGACAGTTACAGTAAGCAATCTACCAAATGGTGTAACATACGATCCAGCAACAAAGAAGATTACAGGAACACCTGCAATCACTGACTGGACACCAACAGAAGAAACCCGTGAGATTACAGTGACTGTAACAGCGACAGATACTGCTGGAAATCCAACAACAAGCACTTTCAAGATTACAGTACAAAGAGATACAGATCATGATGGAGATCCAGATGTTACAGATCCAGATGATGATGGTGATGGATACACAGATGCAGAGGAAGTAGCAAAGGGTACAGATCCAAAGGATCCAACTTCTAAGCCAACAACACCTCCAACACCACAACCAACAATCTCAAATCCAACACAGACAGTGATTGATGAAAAACCAATTTCAAATATTGTAATTACTCCTGGAGATCCTGCATCAACTATTACGGTTGATACAACAAAGTTACCAAATGGTGTAACTTATGATCCAACTACTAATACAATCAGTGGAACACCTGATGTGACAGATTGGGGCACAACAGAAGAGTCACGTAAGTTCGAAATCCCTGTAGTAGTGACAAATCCAGATGGAAGCACAATTACTAAGACAATCGAAATTACAGTACAAAGAGACACAGATGGAGATGGCGATCCAGACGTTACTGATCCAGATGATGATAACGATGGATACACAGATGTAGAGGAAGTAGCAAAGGGTACAGATCCAAAGGATCCTAACTCTAAGCCTGCAATAACTCCTGTTCCAACTCCACAGCCAAGTAATCCAAGTACAAGCGGAAGTTCCTCATCAGTTCAGAAGACACCACAGACAAGTGATGCGACAAATCTATTTGGACACGCAGCTTCAATGACATTCTTTGGAACATTGTTGTTAATTCTTGCCTTCATTAGAAGAAGAGAACACGCTACGAAGTAAAGGATAAAATGCTTAAAGAGTACTCAATTTATGTGAGTACTCTTTAATTTGTTGATAAAATATACAAAATAGTAGAAATGGTTAATAAATTCTTAAAAAAGATATCTTAAGAAATTGTTAATCTTGTCTAGATATTATATGATGTTAGGGAATAGGAATGAAAAAGCTATTTTTGTATTTTTTTAAGGTGAAAAGATTGATTTCGTCTATTTAGTTTGCAGTATAGCTAGGACATTTCATACATATTTGAGGGGAAAGGTTGGGTTTTAAAATGTTTAGAAAGAGATCGTTATTTTCAATTTTACTAGCATTTATAATTTCGCTGACTATGCTTCCAATTTTTAAATTGGATGCACATGCAGCGACAGTTAATGCAAGTACGGTTGCTGAACTTCAACAAGCAATTAATGATGCGACTGAAGATACAGAAATCGTATTAACTGCAGATATGCAGTTAACTACAACAGTTACAGTTCCTGCAGGAAAGAATATCACTTTAAAAGGTGGTGTTACTCTTACAAGAACTAATTCTGCAATTGCATTTGACATCAAAGAAGGTGCAAGTCTTACTTGGGAAGACATTATTCTTGATGGTAATGCAA
>CALEMV010000431.1 GCA_937910655.1 uncultured Solobacterium sp. | reverse complement strand
TTGCACGTTGCATACATGCACGTAATACCAATTCATTTGCAGTACAAGCAGAGTAGATACCAACAGCTTTACCTTGTTTCTGCAAATGAACAATATGTTTCAATGGATGTTCTCTCATGATAAAATCCTCCTACTGAAATTATACAGCAGCGTAGATGAATTAATTGTTAATGAATTTGTATTTTTAGAGGATATAATAGATATATCAGAATAAAAATGCAAATGTTTCTGATATTGGAGACGTTATGATAAAAGCATATACGCAAGAAGGTACAAAGCATGTAAACCAAGATGTTTTTGGCTGGCAAGGAAATATGGTATGGGTAATCGATGGAGCTACACCTCTTTTCGGTGATGATTTTCTTGGTGGAAATGATGTACAGAAAACCGTAAGAAAGATATCGGATGCGCTAAAAAGATATGCAAATGATGAAAATTCTTTAGCAGATATTTTATTTCATGCATGCAAGTCTGTTGAAAAAGAATATCGTAAGGCAATTTCCGGATATGATTTAATTGAGAAATATAAACTTCCTTCTTTTGCGATAGTTATTGTTAGAGCAAATAATAATACTGTTGAATGGTATGGATTAGGCGATTGTGAGATATACATGCATGATACAGTTTATCGTGATGAGTCTTTTGATAGAATCAACAAACGAAATCAAAGAAAAGTAAAAAATAAGTTGGCATTACATCGTGAAACAAGGATGCTATTAAATAACGGAAACCATCCAGAGGGATACTGGATTGGGTCGTTAGATGGTGTTGGATGTATACATGGAAAATGTGGTAGTGTTACTGGTAAAGATATCAAGAGTATTTATCTCTATAGTGATGGAATGTCTACTGTATTACAGGATAAAGCTGTGATGAAGAATGATTATGATATTGATAGTTCTATTTTTGAAGAATACATACAAAAGAACCGTTCTTTAACAACCGATGATATTACAATTCTTCAGTTGCGCTTGAAAGGGGAATACGATGATTAAGGGAATTTTATTTGATTTTGATGGTACACTTAGCAACCGTGTTGAGTCAGCATACTTTATGTATCGTTGGATGGTACATGAGATGTTGCCAGACATGGATGTGCATGGTATAGAGTTTGAAGGTATTGTACAGCGCTGTATGTTGTGGGATGAATATGGAACTATAAATAAGGCACATGTACTAGAGATGTTAAAAAAACATTACGTGCCTGATTTGGATGTGGAATCATGGAAGGAAAAGTGGTATGCGACATTCCATGAATTTCAAGTTGAAATGCCACATTCTTATGAGGTTTTGGCTGAACTAAAAAAGAAATATAAAATTGGTATCATCACAAATGGTGATGAAAAATCGCAAGCTGTGAAAATTGATTATCTTGATATG
>CALEMV010000430.1 GCA_937910655.1 uncultured Solobacterium sp. | reverse complement strand
AGGTTCCAGTAGATCCAAAGAACTTCGTATACAAGATGGAAGAAAAGACAGTAAATCTTTACTATGTAAGACATGGAGAGACACTGTTTAATCACTATAACCGTATGCAGGGAAGAAGTGATAGTCCACTTACGGCACAGGGAATTGAACAAGTGAAGTTATCTGGTAAAGCATTGCATCATGTAGATTTTGCGTTTGCGTATTGTTCGACTGCAGAAAGAACGCGCGATACTGCAGCGTATATCTTAGAGCCACATGATATTACAGCGATACCAAATCAAGATTTAAGAGAAATCAACTTTGGAACTTATGAAGCTAGAGTACGAGATGCTATCATGGATGAATTGTATGAACGTTTTAATCCACGTGTTGATTTTAGTGATGTCGGTGGGGAAAGCGAAGAACAGGTCGTTGAACGTATTGATCGAATTTTAAAACTTGTAGTATCACGAGCAAAAGATGGTGAGAATGTATTGCTTGTAGCACATGGCTCACTCTATATGACTTTACTCAAGCATTTATTTAATATCTATCGTGCAGATTTAACTGAACAAAAGAAGGCAGAAGGAAAACACATCATGCCAAATGGTGGGATTGCGAAGTTTACGTTTAGTAATGGCACATATCACTTAGACCAACTCATGATAACACCAGAAGAATTTATGGAGGTGAAATAGTAAATGGGATTATTTGATATCTTTCATCCAACGGACATCAATGAAGAACTAAAAAACATGAAGATGATTCCTGGTGCAGTATTGCTGGATGTCCGCGAAGAAGATGAATATGAAGAAGAACACATTCCTGATAGTGTAAATATTCCACTCTCTGAGTTTGACCAAATTGAAAACATGCATTATGAAAAAGACACACCACTATTTGTGTATTGCCATAGTGGTAGAAGATCTGGTGCAGCTGTCTTACGGTTAAGAGAATTAGGCTATACAAATGCCAAAAATATTGGTGGTATTATTCATTATAAGAAAGTATAGAGGATAGAAACATGAAACCCTGTTTAATCATTGGTTCAACCGTTTGTGATGTGATTATT
>CALEMV010000429.1 GCA_937910655.1 uncultured Solobacterium sp. | reverse complement strand
TCCAGTAACAGATCAACCATATGTTTATTTAATACATGGTTCAAAGTTTAATTTGCAGATCGATGCTGGTAATAGCCCTGAAAACTACTACAAATTTTTATTAGAAGTAAAAGACTTAGGTTTAAAGGAACCTAAGCTTTTAGCAATTACACATTGGCACTGGGACCATACTTTTGGTATGGTTGCTTGCAATGTACCGATGATTGCTTCTGTAAAGACCAATACATACTTAAAGAAAGTAAAGGATTGGAAATGGACAGAAGAGGCGATGCAACAACGTTTAAAGACGGGAGAAGATATTCAGTTTTGTTATGATTGCATGCATAAGCAGTATTCCGATATTGGTATGATACAGGTTCGCGAAGCAGATATTACATTTGACTCTGAAATTGTATTTGATTTAGGAGATATTCATGTAAAGGGGATTCACATTGATACTCCACATACACGTGATGCAGTTTTATATTATGTTGAGGAAGAGAAGGTTGTGATTGCGGCAGATGCTGAATATGAAGATTATTACGATAATAATAGTCAGTATGATCCAGAACGCTTAACATCATTTATTCAATTTTTGGAAGGATTAGATTTTGCATATTATTTACGTGGACATGATGACTTTAAACTTACAAAAGAAGAAATCTTAAATAAGCTTAAAGCCGCAATGTAAACGCAATCATTTTATAGGTTCAATGGTATAATAAGCACATGGATTTAAGTGATAAGAAACTAAAATTAACTCCAAAACGGCTGGAAGTATTACATCAACTTGGTCTTCATACAACGGATGACCTTTTAATGTATTATCCCTATCGCTATGAGACAATCACGACTACAGCTTTTGAGAATTGGAAAATCAAAGATAAAGTTTGGTTTGAAGGAGAAGTTGTTCAGCTACCAAGAAGTTGGCGTAAAGGTAGACTTGTAACAACTACGTTTCAAGTACGTACTCAGGAACAAATCTTGACCATCACAATTTTTAATCGTCCATGGGCAAAGAGCTTAAACTTAAATCAGATATTAACAATTCAAGGTGTATATCAAGGTAACAGTAAAGTAACTGCTATCAGTTATGATACAAAGCCTTTAGCAGAACATGCGGCAATTACACCTATCTATAGTATTAAAGAAGGCATTCGACAAAAGACATTACAATCGATTATTCATTCTGTTCTAAATCATTTACAGAATGAAATTCTAGATGACATTCCTGATGAATTTCGGCAAGCATATCGATTGTTACCACTAAAGGTGGCGTATCGTTGTATTCATATTCCAACGAGTATGAATGAAGTTCAAGCTGCTGTACGTACGCTAAAATATGCAGAGTTTTTACGATTCTTTACTGCGATTCAACTCATGCGTAATACAGAGGGGATACGAATCGAAAAGAAACCAAAAATATTTTCTTCCAAGAAAATACAGCAAGCAATTCAAAGTCTTAGCTTTGAGATGACAGCCGATCAAAGAGATACACTAGAGAAGATTCTAAATGATATGGGTAGTACACATACGATGTATCGTTTGGTACAAGGTGATGTTGGCTGTGGTAAGACAGTTGTAGCAACACTTGCCTTGTATGCGGCTTATTTAAGTGGATATCAAGGTGCAATGCTAGCACCAACAGAAATTCTTGCTCGTCAACATTATCAATCTGTTAATGATGTTCTTGCGCCTTTTGGCGTAAAGACAGAAGTTCTATATTCAGCATTGACATCATCAAAGAAGAAAGAGATTTTGGAAGATGTATCATCTGGGAAAATTGATATCCTAATTGGGACGCATAGTATGATACAAGATACCTTTGTTTTCCATAAGCTAGGATTAACAATTGCTGATGAACAACAACGCTTTGGGGTAGCCCAACGTAAAGCATTAAAACAAAAAGGTGAACAAGTAGATTTTCTTTTGATGAGTGCAACTCCGATTCCTAGAACACTTGCATCATCCTTATTTGGGGACATGGACGTTAGCACAATTGAAACGATGCCAGCTGGCAGAATTGCACCTGTTACAACACTTATCAAAGAGAATAGTTTCCGTTCTGTTTTAGATGATGTAAAGTGTCTTCTTGAAAGTGGAAGACAGTTATATGTGATTTGTGCTGCTGTTGATGAAAATGAAGAGTATCACGCACGAAATGTGTATGATACAACAGTATCGATACAGAAGTTATTTCCGAAATATAAAGTTGCATGTTTACATGGCCGTATGACAACTGACGAAAAACAAGCAATCATGCAAGCATTCCATGACAATGATATTCAGATACTAGTATCTACAACTGTCGTTGAGGTTGGTGTCAATGTTGTAAATGCGACAGGCATGATTATCTATGATGCAGATCGCTTTGGTTTATCCCAATTGCATCAGTTACGTGGTCGTATCCAACGCGGTAGTGAGCAGGGATATTGTTGGTTATTAACAGGCAGTCAAGAAGAACGTGTATTGCAACGCTTAGAGGTGCTTGTAAAATCTAACAATGGCTTTGAAATATCCTATGAAGATTTACGTTTGCGTGGCCCTGGTGATATACTTGGTACAAGGCAAAGTGGTGTTCCAGACTTTATTTTAGGAAATATTGTTGAGGATACTGCGATGATTAACCAAGCCCGCAAAGATGCATTAAAAGTGATGGAATCTGCGGATAATCCAGATTATCAAATTCTGTTAGAATCCGTTCGTAAACGGAATGAAAAGAATGCGGAATACGCAGATTAGGAGGTACTATTTTGAATATTATTGAATGGCTAGAACATCGTCATATCAAAGTAAATAATGTAAAAATGATACAACAAGCATTTATACATTCTAGTTATGCACATGAACACAAGAGTAAAAATGACAATGAGCGATTAGAGTTTATGGGTGATGCAGTACTACAACTTTGGTCTAGTAATGCAATTTATCCATTAAACTTAAGTGAAGGCCATATGACGCGTTTACGTGCACAACTTGTATGTGAAAAGGCTTTAGCGATTTATGGTCGCCAGTTACATCTAAATGATTATCTATTGTTAGGTTCTGGTGAAGAGAAGACTGGTGGTAGAAACAAGGATGCAATCATTGCGGATATGTTTGAAGCTTTCCTAGGTGCTTTGTTCTTAGATCAAGGAATGGATGCGGTTAATAACATTCTTTCAGAAGTTATAACACCAAGACTTGCCCATCCTGAGGATGTAGGTGTTATCCATGACTATAAAACAAAGCTGCAGGAATATGTTCAATCTGATTCACGTCAAACGGTTAAATATGAGTTGGTTAGTGAAACAGGTCCAAGTAATGCGCCAGAATTTGTAATGAATGTTCTGGTGGATGGATTAATACTTGGTACGGGAAGTGGACAATCCAAAAAACAAGCAGAGCAAAATGCAGCTCGAAATGCATTTGAAAAAATGGCTAAATAATAAGGGGGATACTATGGTCATTACAGAAATCATAAACGCAGTAAAGGCAGGTCAATTAGATGAGAAATTGACAGCACTCTATGGTGCTGATGCACTTGCATCACAGAAAGTACGCTATGAAGAAGTACTTTCAAAAGCGAAAGATTTACTAGGGGATAAAGAAGCACATATCTTCAGTGCACCAGGAAGAACGGAAGTTGGTGGAAATCATACAGACCATCAATTAGGTCGTGTAGTTGCGGCTAGTATTGATTTAGATGTCATTGCAG
>CALEMV010000428.1 GCA_937910655.1 uncultured Solobacterium sp. | reverse complement strand
ATTGGAGGCAGAGTAGTCATGGGTAAGGCAACAAGAGAAGCGTACGGTGAAGCGTTAGCTGAATTAGTCGCTGAAAATAAAAAGATTGTGGTATTAGATGCTGACCTTTCAGGCAGTACTAAGACTGCGAATGCGAAAAAGGTAGCACCTGAAAGATTCTTTAATTTAGGGATTGCCGAAGCTGATATGATTGGTCATGCAGCTGGTTTTGCGACAAGTGGATTTATTCCATTCGCATCTTCATTCTCTATGTTCTGTACAGGTAGAGCTTGGGAACAGATTCGTAACAGTGTTGCATATCCACATTTAAATGTTAAGGTATGTGGCACACACGCAGGTATTACAGTAGGTGAAGATGGTGTATCTCACCAAGCAATTGAAGATATCGCACTCATGCGTGTTGTACCAGGAATGGAAGTGTATGTACCATGTGATGCTGCACAGACAAAGGCTGTTATTAGACATGTTGCTTCTACAAAGACACCATGTTACGTAAGACTTGGTCGCTCATCTGTAGAAGATGTTTATACTGAAGATACAGTATTTGATTTCAGCAAGGTTAACGTTGTTCGTGAAGGTAAGGATGCTGTTATCTTTGCTTGTGGCTTGATGGTTCAATCTGCCTTAAAGGCAGCTGAAAAGTTAAGCGCAGAAGGCAAGGAAGTAGCTGTAGTAGATGTATGTGCTATCAAGCCATGTAATGAAGAACAGATTGCTGAATTGCTATCGAAGTATGATGTAGTATTCACTGCTGAAGAGCACAATGTCATTGGTGGTTTAGGCGGACTCATCTGTGAAATTGCTGCAGATAAGTGCCCTAAGAAGATTCATCGTATTGGCATTCAAGATACATATGCTGAATCTGGAGATGCCAATAAGTTAATGGCTAAGTATAAACTAGATGGCGAAGGTGTTTACGAACAAGTAAAGGTTGCTTTATAAAATTAATGACAAAAAGATTCACTACCGTTTTGTAGTGAATCTTTTTTAAATGCATGATACAAAATTTCAAAAAATGTACTTGTTTTTGTATATTCCTTTTTGTAAACTATTTCTGTGATAAATATGTCACGCTTGACCGCTTATTATAAGCTGAGGCTACACGGACGGCCGGGTCAAATGCCGAAGACCTGTTGAAGAAGCAGGGACTGCATCGTGGATGCAGCAGGGCAGAAGGACTGCCTGATTAATCGGGATTTCCCGCATATTGAGCAAATCAACTCTGTGCCTGTAGTAGTCTTTTATAGATAAGTGTGTGACGAATTGAATACATACAGGTGGTATTGGTTGATACTGCCTTTTTTGTTGGGGACCGGGAAGGGGAAAAATGAAAAAGTTTTATTTAGTTTTACTTGCGCTGCTTATGACAGCATGCACAACCAAAGCAACATCTGTAAAAGAGACTGCAGCAAACACAACTGGTAATTACACTGATGAAATGAAGATTGAGGACAATGAAGACCTAGATCCAGAAGCTGGTTCAGATTCTGTGGAACGTGCAGGCGACCACAAAGGAAGTCCTTATTTTACATCTTTAGATTATTACAATATGACAAGTAATGGCTCACTTTCGATTTTACCGAAGTTTAAAACAATTCAACAATCAAGTGAGTGGAGCTGTGGTGTAGCATCAGCCTTAATGGTAATGGATTTCTATGGTAAAAGAGGAAATCTGGGTGAAGAAGATCTTGCGAAGCTACGTTCTAATGGTTTGACTCCAGGCCCTACATCGGTAAAACAAGCCGTAGAAATGTTTAAGGGTGTCGGTGGATTCTCTGTTGAATCCAATTATGATCATGTTGGAGAGGATCCACATGAGGTTTTCCCTCTGTCACGTTTTAAAGAAGAAATTCAAGCAGGAAATGCTGTGATGGTTTGCTGGATTGAGTGGGGTGGACACTGGCAAGTAGTCATTGGTTATGATGATATGGGAACAGAGACAACACAAGATGACGTTATGATTATGGCAGATCCTTATGATACAACTGACCATAATCAAGATGGTTACTTTGTATATGGTGCTGAACGTTTCTACTATAACTGGTCTATGTATGATTTCTTCGCAGAAGAAGGAAACGAAAACTACGAACGTAACGCATTATTTGTTCTTGCAAAACCTGTGAAATAAAAATTTAGCAGATTTCATACACACACGTGAAATCTGCTTTTAGTTTATTAATCTCAAATTCTTCTTACTAAATAAAAAATACCGCATTTCTACGGTATTTTTTTGATAAGTGGAGCTAAGGAGGATCGAACTCCTGACCCCCTGCTTGCAAAGCAGGTGCTCTCCCAGCTGAGCTATAACCCCATGTATATCAATTCGATGAATTTTCCGAAAATGGTGGGCCTGAATGGACTTGAACCAGCGACCTCACCCTTATCAGGGGTGCGCTCTAGCCACCTGAGCTACAGGCCCAACTTCATCGAATGCTTTAATATAATATCAACCACAGCAGATGGTGTCAACATATTTTTGCAATTTTTTGGAAAATAATTTGGAAACCTGGGGAACTACAAATACAGATAAATTTTTGGCGGTTTTAAATGATTTTCTGTTAGTGCAATTGCGATGGATAGTGGTCTATGGTAAAGTATGCAGGGATATGCGGAGGTTTTGCATGGAAGGTTTTATTCTCTGGTGGGCAGGAACTGTTGGGAAGTTCTTATCACCTAAATTATCAATCTTTTTAGTTAGCTTACTACCACTGATTGAAGAACGTGGTGGCTTATTACTTGCCAAGATGTTAGGGATACCTATGTGGGAGGCAGTATTCTGGTGTGTCATTGGTAATATTTTACCAATCCCATTTATTTTATTTGGAATTAAAAAGCTAATCCATT
>CALEMV010000427.1 GCA_937910655.1 uncultured Solobacterium sp. | reverse complement strand
GATTAAATCTTAATCGATAACGTATACATTACTCAAATGACAATATATGAACAAAATAGAATTTGCATTCTATTCATTTTTTAATTATCACTTCGTATTTTATATAGTTGCACTTATTTAGCTAGCAAGATACGATCATCTACTAGATTACTTCCTGTATTGGCATGAAAGCGTTCCATTAAATCATAAACCGACATGTTTTCTCTTTGCTCACCCTTGATGTCTATTACAATATGTCCGTCATTCATCATGATTGTACGATCACCAACTTCTAAGGCCTGCTGCATTTGGTGAGTTACCATCAGACATGTAATATGATGCTTACGAACAATTTCTTTGGTAAGCTTCATGATCTTTGTAGCTGCCTTTGGATCTAGTGCTGCCGTATGTTCATCTAGTAGTAATAACTTTGGTGGTACAATCGTTGCCATTAACAGTGTTAAAGCTTGGCGTTGACCACCAGATAGATTACCGACTAGCGTATTCATGCGATCTTCAAGTCCCATATCAAGCATTTTTAACTGTTTCTTGAATAGTTCGCGCTCTTTGTTTGTTATCCAAGAAAATGGTGATTTCTTTTCCTTTGCACTTAAACATGCAAGTGCTAGATTTTCTTCGATTGTCATATTCGGTGCAGTACCCTTTAGAGGGTCTTGAAATAGACGTCCAATATAACTTGCTCGTTGATACTCTTTGACATAAGTGATATCAGTATCATCCAGAAGAATCTTACCTTTATCTGGGATAATACTACCGGCAATGGTATTTAGAATGGTGGATTTACCTGCTCCATTTGAGCCAATGATACAAATGAATTCACCTGTTTCAACATGTAAATTCAAATCATGAAGTACATTTTTTTCATCGATACTTCCTGCATTGAATGTAACGGAAAGATTTTGTATATCTAGCATTTGTTATCTCCCCTTTCTCATATGTAAAGAAAGTTCTTTTTTGATTGTCGGTGCTGCTACTGCCAGTGCGACAATCAAAGCTGTCACTAGTTTTAATGATTGTACGTTGATGATCTTTGTCTGTAAAATAACCGCATAAATCATTCGATATACAACATTACCAACAAAACAAGCTGTTAAATTACGTGATAATGACTTTCTACCTTGAATCAATGATTCACCAATGATTAAACAAGCTAAACCAACTACTACAATTCCAGTACCAGCATTGATATCGCTTGTCTTATTGAACTGTCCAACGAGTGCTCCACTTAAACCAACTAGCATATTAGCTATGACTAATCCAAGCGTAATCATATTTTTGACATTTACACTAGACGCTGTTACCATCGCACGGTTATCGCCTGTTGCACGCAAAGATAATCCTAATCTAGTTGATAAAAATAAACGTAATAGAATCATGCATACAACCAATAAAACAATCACGAATATGCTAGCATACCAACCACCACCAATATTTGTTTTCTTTAGGATTGTAAATACTGTTGTTTGTTTTAAGAGTGATATCTGGCTTGACCACCCCATGACGAATAGATTAACTGTGTATAATCCTGTGCTTGTAATAATTCCTGAAATAATGGATGGAACACCCATACGAGTTTGTAAAAAAGCTGTAATATAACCTGCAACACCACCTGCAAGCATACCTAATAAGATACCTAAGATTGGATGACCTACATATGCACAAGATACAGATATCGCCATACCTAGGACAAAGCTTCCATCTGTTGTTAAATCAGCGATATCTAAAAGACGGTAACTAATAAATAAAGCGATTGATACAAATGCATATAAAGCCCCTAGTTCTAAAGTAGTTTGCAAAATACTTAGCATAGTATCCCTTACTTTCCTGTTGTCTCAACTGTTACTACTTGTCCAAAATCTGCGAAAATATCTGGGTTTACACCTAACTTCTCTGCTACTTCTGTATTTACAGTGATAATACCACCATCTAGTGTGATAAATTCTTCTGCCTTTTTAAATCCTGGCTGTAAGACTTCATATGCAAGCTTAGCTGTCTTTACACCAGCATCTGTATAATTCACACCACAAGTCGCAAATGCACCTGATCTAACAAAGGAATCGGCTCCTGAGTAATGTGGGATATTCGCATTCATAAATGACTCATAGATAGCAAGTTCAGAAGACATAATCACGTTATCTGTTGGTGTAAATACTGCATCTACTTTACTTGCGATAAGGGATGATGCGGCAGCGATTACTTCTTGACTTGTATTAGCGGTTGCTTCGATATATTTAATTTTCTTTTCATCTAAAATCTTCTTTACTTCTGCAATTGGCTTTTGTGAGTTTGCTTCTGAATTTGAATAGAGTAAACCAACCGTCTTTAAGTCTGGATTTTGTTTTAACATCATATCAACAAACTGTTTTGTATTGAGTGCATCAGATGTACCTGTTACTCTATCAATTCCTGTTAAGGAAGCTGCTTCTGGATCACTTATTGTAGCGTAAACCACTGGTATCTCTGTATCCTCACTTGCTACAACCATTGTTTGTGCTGCTAGTGTACCAATTGGGATAATCACATCTGCTCCATCTGTTACTGCTTGCTTACCAATTTGCATCAATGTAGATTGATCATTTTGACCAGAATAGATTTCTACATCTGCTGTTTCATCTAACTCTTTCAATTCATTTTCAATTGCGACTGCAATTTCATCAATGGATGCGTGATCTAATTGCTTTACGATTACATACTTTTTCGCATCCTTTTTTGATGCAGAGGGTAAAGAACACCCAATCATCATACTGCATAGTAAAACACAAATTACCTGTACTAACTTTTTCATGTGATATATCCTCCTTCTCTCTGCATTTTCAGTCATAACATACAAAAACGCCTGCCCATAAAAGGACAAGCGTTAACCTGCGGTACCACCTTTTTTAATAGTCTTTTGACTATTCTCTCTTTGAAAATGCAATCACATTCTCTGTCCTTTAACGCTGACATTGCGTCTTAAATACTTGCATAAGCTTTCCTTAAGCCCTCATGGGTCCATTTGCATACCGCATGCCTGCAGGTTTCCACCATCCCCGCTCTCTAGAAGTTGCCTTTGTATGTTTGATTTCCCAATCATCGGTTTGTTATGTTGAAATAGTATGATAGTCAGTTACTTTTGTCAATTACTTTTATTCATTTAAAAATCTCTATTTGCGTATAACTTATGAGAAAGTTTTAATGAAATAACTACAATGACAAAGAAAATGATACAAATAATCCCCATAGCAACAAATGGATTCATCACTAGAAATTGTAATATAGATTTTAGAGATTCATGAAAGTATGTAGAACATACTGTACCAATCGCAAGTAATAACATTGGTACTGCCGTTAATGTTTTTCCCTTTTTGTATCCATATTTAAAATAGATTGGATACTCAATGAAAATAATGATTAACGAAATTAGTCCTATACATGGTGCCGCTAGTAGTAAGCTATAGAATAAGTCTTCCATCGGATATGCAAGTCCTATAAGCATTGTCATAACAACACCAACCACGAGCATGATTACCACAGATACTGTTGCTAGTAAGTATCTACCTTTTACGACATCTTTTGAAGAGATACTAAACAGTTTATATAAAGGATCAATCCCAGACTCTTCCCCTACCATAAAAGGATACCCAGAGAATAATACTGCAAACATCTGTACTGTAGCTAAAACAAAGGCTGGATTTTTTGATAGTACACCATAGAGAGTTCCAAGTCCTATTAGGATTATTAAATTCTTAATTGTTAAATATGGTTTTATGGATAATAAATCTAACTTCAACACTTTGATTGCATTCATTATTTTTCCCTCCCATATAAAATCATAATCTTATCTATTGTAATCTCATCTTCTACATATTCATTTGGTATCTCATCAATCGCATCTCTCTTTACTAAGTACTCAATATTATATTTTGTTTTCTTTTGTCCTAAGATTGCGGATGAATCAAGTATATTTTGGCTTTCTAAACCACACTTTAAAATCATGAAATAGTTTATGAATTCTTCTTTTTCTAACGATAGTACAATTTTCCCATTATCAATAAAGACAATGTAATCCGCAATTGTTTCAAGGTCTTGTGTAATATGTGTAGAGAATAATACGGTATGCTTATCATCTTGCATATAGTCAGAGATTACTTCTACAAACTCTTCACGCATACTTGGGTCTAGTCCACTTGTTGGCTCATCTAGAATTAAGAGTTCCGCGTTGTGAGATAAAGCAATCGATAACATGAGTTTAATCTTCATCCCACGTGATAATTCTTTTACCTTCAATTTCTTATCGATATTGAATTTTTCTAGAAACTTCCAGTATGTATTCTCGTCCCACGCATCATATCCGACCTTCATCGCTTGATTGACAAGTTCCATATTCCAATCTTTTGCAAGAAATGAGTCATCCATAATCACACCGATTTTTTGATTGTTTAGTTTGGTTTTCTCATCACCATGTATGGATAAAATTTCTCCTTGATATTGGATTAAAGATAATATCGATTTGATGGATGTTGTTTTGCCCATACCATTTCTTCCAATAAATCCCGTAACGTATCCTGCAGGAATCGAGAAATTTACATTTTTTAATGTGAAGTTTTGATAGTCTTTATTTAGATTTTTGATTTCAATTTTATTCATCTTCTACACCTTCTTCATAAATATAATTGAATAGTTCTGTTAATTCCGATTTGCTTAGATTGATTGTTTTTGCAATCTTGCATGCTTCAAGTAAATGAGCTTCTATGTCTTTTTGTTTTTCATCTTTTAATATATCTTGGTTCATTGTCGCAACAAATGTACCTAGCCCTTGCCTGATGACAATAAATCCTTCTCGTTCTAGTTCATCATATGCTTTTTTAACAGTTAATATACTTACCCCTAGTTCTTTGGATAGTTGTCGTACAGATGGTAATTGTGCATCTGAGGATACTGTATTTCCAACGATATTTTCTTTAATTGCATTTTTAATCTGCTCGTATAGTGGAGTACTACTTCCGTTTATTAGAATGATTTTCATTGTGTCTCCTTACATATAACACTATATAACAGTATATAACTATTTGCAATCCATAAAGAAAAGACACCATATGGTGTCTTTATTCTTTGATATATACTTCTCTAGGTTTACTACCTTGTGCTGGTCCGATGATGCCATGTTCTTCGAGGGCATCAATCATTCTTGCGGCACGGTTATAACCGATGCCGAAGCGTCTTTGTAGTAAGGATGTAGAAGCTTTTTGTGCTTCGATAACGTATTCTTTGATTTCCTTGAAGAGTGGATCATCGCTGATTTCTGTTACGATACCACCTTCTCCGGATTCGATTCCATCCAACTGTACGAAGGAATCATCATAAACTGGAGAAGCTTCTGAGGATACAAAGCTTGTAATTCTTTGTACTTCATCATCTGTCACAAATACTCCCTGTACACGGGTTGAACCTGTTTGTCCAATTGGCATGTAAAGCATGTCACCATATCCTAGTAATCGTTCTGCACCTACATGATCCAAGATTGTACGTGAGTCCATACCACTGGATACCGCAAATGCGATACGGCTCGGAATATTTGCCTTAATAATCCCTGTAATGACGTCTACAGATGGTCTTTGGGTTGCGACGATTAAGTGAATACCTGCAGCACGAGCCAACTGTGTAATACGTTGAATGGATTGTTCAACTTCTTTACCAGCAACTGCCATTAAGTCTGCTAACTCATCGATAATGACAACGATATATGGGATCTTCTTTGGTGCTGGTGAACCATCTGGATTTGGTCTACCACCTTGTTGTTCAACCATGTTGTTGTAGACTTCGATGTTTCTAACACCAGCTGCTGCGAACATGTTATAACGCTCATCCATGATACGTACAATGACCTTTAAGGCATTGCTTGCCTTGTTTGGATCATTGATAACTGGTCCAATCAAGTGTGGAATATTACGATATGGTGTAAATTCTACCTTCTTTGGATCGACTAGTAGCATCTTTACTTCATCTGGTTTTGTACGTAATAACAATGAACAGATAATAGAGTTCATACATACTGATTTACCCGAACCTGTCGCTCCGGCAATCAACATATGTGGCATCTTATCTAAACGACATGTTACGGTACGTCCTAGCAAGTCTTTTCCAAGGAAGAATAGTAATGGTTGATCTTTATCATTACCGACGTCATTGATGATTTCACGCATCTTAACTGGCGTACTCTTTACGTTTGGTATTTCAATACCTACCGCATTGCGGCCTGGAATTGGTGCTTCAATACGAACATCTCTAGCGGCTAGTTGCATCTTGATGTTATCTGTTAAACCAAGAATCTTGGATACCTTAACGTTTACATCAGGACGAATTTCAAACTGTGTAACAGATGGTCCGATATGTATATTTAATAACTGTGCTTCGATATCAAAGTTATTTAAAATCTGTAGTAATAATTGTGATTTCTCTCTTGCGGCCACTTCATTTTCTGGATTACTACCCTTTGGAGGAAGTGGATCTAAGAGTGAAATCTTTGGTAATTGATATGGACGGGTACGCTTCTTTGGCTTTGGTACCTCGGATTGCGGATAGATATTGCTTTCTTGATCAGGATGTTCTTCCACAACTGTTTCATATTCTTCTGTTGCGGATAAATCTCCCTCTTCTTCTCTATCGACTGTCATTGGCGTAAAGTGTGATTGTTCTGGTTGATGTACCCCCGTATCTTGTATTAACGTTGTCTTTTCTTCCATGCGAGCATGGTCATCACTTAAATCATCCACATCGATGAATACAGAATCTTTCTGTGAGATTGTCTCTCCTGGTAGTACGATGATTGGTACTTCCTGGGTTGGATCATCTGGATGAATACGATTGATAACCCTAGCTGTTCTTGGCTGTTCTTCTTGCACAACTGGCAGACTTTCTGTCTTACCATCTACCTTGATATTTTGAAACAGGGAACCCGTTTTCTCTTTCCCTTTATCAATCATCTTCCAAAGGTTTGCTGGTTCTTTTGGCTCCTCTGGTTCTTCCTTTTGCTTACTCTCTTCTACTTCTGGCATTTTAAAGAATGCAATGATAGAACGGAATGCCTTTTTATAGACTTCCATATCCACAAGTAATAACATCGCTATCATGAAGAGTACGATGATGACAAGCACTGTACCAATACGATTAAACATCATCGAAGAAATTGCATATAGGAAGATACCGTAGATTCCTCCACTGAATTTCAGAGTTGAATCTGGCATAAAGTAATCGACCGTGTGATTGATATAGTCATACAAAGCATCCATTCCCGTTACATTTGGTACTGCAATGTATGCTTCTAAGAGTAATAATGCAGAGATTAACAGGATAATTGGTATCCAACTAATTTCTTCTTCACTCTGTTTTCTTCTGATGATATTGATTAGTAGAACAATAATTACCATCGCTATCACAAACCAGTAAAGGTTACCTGCTAGGTAACCTAATAAGTTATAGATAAATAGACCAACGATGCCTGCTTTGGTAAAGCCTAAAATGGCAAAAGCAAAGAGGATTACAATCGTGATCACTCTAACGATGAGCTGGTTTTGTTCTGCTTGTTGTTGTGCTTTTGTCTTTCTTGCCACGTATTCCCTCACTAATCCTTTGTATTAATTTCGATAATTGCTGGAAGTATCATAGGTCGTTTGCCCGTTTCTTTCAAGATGTAACGACTAATCTTCTCACGCGCTTCGCTACGACAAGACATATTGTCATAGCGTTTTTCTTTGACCGCATCATTAATAGTCTTCTCCATGATGTTGCCAACTTCTTTAATAATGTAATCCGCATCCTTAAGATAGATTACACCACGGCTTTGTACATCTGGTCCACCGATAATTTCCTTTGTGACGTGATTCATTACAACACCGATGATAATTGTACCATCTGTACTTAAAATTTCTCTATCCTTTAAGACCATACCGCTAGCATCTAAGCTATCGTTGCCATCTACCATGACATCATCCACATCAACCTTATCAAAAGACTTCGCCATCACACCATCATTTAGTACTGCCACTTGGCCATTGTCCATAACGATAATCTTATCTGCGTTATATCCCATATTTAACGCGATATTCGCATTTGCGATGAGTTGACGGTATTCACCCTTGATTGGTACGTAGTACTTTGGTTTCATCAAGTAGATCATCATCTTAAGATCTTCAATACTTGCATGCATGCTATAAGCACGACGTGAGTCAATCATAAGTACTCGACCTGCTTCTTTGTAGAGGTCATCTTCCATGGATGCTTCTTCTCTTTCTGTACCTGGTACTGCAGGAGATGCGATAATCACTGTATCCGTAGGACGTAACTCAATTCTGTCATTTTCTTTTGTTGCCATCTTATGAATCTTACGGAAGATGGACTTACCAGTACCAGAAACAATCACTAAGATATTTTCCATGTCATTGCTGAAAGCAGATGGAGCTACCTCTAATCCTGGTGGAATATGATAGTATCCAAGCTTTGCCATATCTGCCATTAAACTCTTTAGTTCTTCATCAAAAATGACAACTTTACGATTATACTTCGTTGCAAGTTCGATAATCTCAATGACACGATATAAATTCTGGTTAAACACAGTAATAAACATACGATTCTTCGTATCTTCAAAGTACTGTTCAATTTGTTCTGTGATACGGTGATGTGGGCTACTGTTACCAGCACGTGTAGAACCTACTGATTCACTCAACAATGCAAGTACCCCTTCACTACCTAAATCTGTAATATTGGTAATATCAAATTTGAAGGCTGCGTTTTTTGTGTCGTAGTCGACAATAAACTCTGATGAATATACTACATATCCATCTTCTGTCTTAATTGCCACACCAAAACCATCAGCGATAGACTGCATTGTACCAAAGGTACGAATCTCTGTACTACCAATCTTAAACTTCGCATTACGACGAATGCGGTGTAAGTTTAATTCTTTAATACCTGCCTTCTTTAGCTTGCGTTCTAAGATCATCGCTGTTAATGGTGCTGTATACACCGGAATATCCGGATTTTCTCTTAATAGGTTTGGTAATGCTGCCATAACATCTTCATGACCATGGGTAATGAAGATTGCTTTAATGCGTGATTGATTTTCACGTAAATAGCGGAAGTCAGGAATAATCATCTCAATTCCTAACTGATCACCATCCGGATATTTCAATCCGCATTCCATGACAAATATATCTTCGTTGTTTTCAACGACATACATGTTTTTGCCGTCTTCATCAAGGCCGCCGAGCGCAAATATGCGTATTTTACTCATAAATTATATCCTCCAGTAATACTTTTAATCCTATTTTATTATAGAACAAATACTGACGATTTTACAGAACTTTACCCTCAAGATAATAGCTATGTGTTGCGGTAATTTCTACATTTACAATCTGATTGATACAATCTTTTTCGCTTGTGAAGTTTACAAGTTTGTTGTCTGCACTATATCCACTATAGACTTCTCTATTTCTCTTGGACGTTCCAATACATAGAACGCTAACTGTTTGACCTAAGAAGCGACGGTTATTTTCTTCTGCTATCTCAGTTAGTAAGTCATTGAGTCTTGCAAGTCTTTCCTTCTTTACTTCTAGCGGAATATTATCTTCCATATTTGCGGCTGGTGTGCCTGCTCTTGGGGAATAGATAAATGCGTATGCCATATCAAATCGACAATAACGCACAAGATCTAATGTTGCTTCAAATTCTTCATCGGTTTCATTTGGGAAACCGACAATGAGGTCTGTTGTAAATGCAATATGTGGTACTTTCTTCTTCAAATTATCGTATAACTGCTTGTATCTTTCAACTGTATATCCACGTGCCATACGACGTAATACTTCATCTGATCCAGATTGTACAGGTAGATGCAAGAATGGCATGATGTTTGGATAATCACGCATCGCATCGATAGTTGTTTCACTGTAATCTCTTGGATGACTTGTATAGAAACTAATACGTTCAATACCAGTTTTTGCAACTGCCACAAGCAGTTGTGTAAAGCCATCTTCCATCTTTAAATCTTTACCATAAGCATTAACATTTTGACCCAGCAAAACAACTTCCTTACGTCCACTGGCTTTGAGTTCTTCGACTTCTCTTAGGATATCTTCCATTCGGCGTGAGCGCTCTCTACCACGTGTATAAGGGACGATACAATACGTACAGAACTTATCACATCCATACATGATATTTACAAAGCCCTTGGAATCCATGGAACGCTTTACTGGTACATCTTCGACAACATCTCCTTCTTGGGAGAATACTTCTACTTTGCGCTCATTACTTTCAATTACCTCTGCTAATAGATTTGGCATACGGTGAATATTATGGGTACCAAAAATTAAGTCCACATGTGGTGATACAGAAAGAATCTGTTTGACTGTTTCTTCTTCCTGGGCCATACAACCACAGATACAGAATACCGTTGTTGGGCGCTGATCCTTTAAGTAACGTAGCTTATTTACATCGGATAATACACGGTCTTCTGCCGCTTTACGGATAGCACAAGTATTAAAGAACAATACATCCGCATCATCTGGAACATTCGTACTTGTATAGCCCATCATTTCCATCATTCCTGCAAGTGCTTCTCCATCACGTACATTAGCTTGACAGCCATAGGTATGTATAAAGTACTTCTTACCATAACCAAGATTTACGATATCATCACTTATCTGAAAGTTACTAAAAGTACTCTCTGTATTTTTCTTTGTTCGTTTTCTTTCTTCCGCATGAACCGGAAGGATAAAATCTTCTCTTTTCATCTTTAACCTCTATCTGTATTATTATACAGAATAGTTTTCTGTTATGCACAAGAAAAAGAACCGCATTTAGCGGTCCTTGTTGATTTCTTTAATAAATCTTGTCGCAATTTCAAGTGGACATGTGATTGCTCCACCAACCACAACCGCAAAAGCTCCAAGTTCTAGCATTTTACGGGCTTGGGATGGCTCATGAATTCTACCTTCCGCAATACAACGACAGTCTAATTCATTGACAATTCTGGATACCAAATCAAAGTTTGGCCCTTCTGTCTTTACATCGCCAACGTAACCGTTTAGTGTTGTACCTACAAAGTCAAAGCCAATTTCTACTGCATCTTTCGCCTCTGAAAAATTTGAGATATCTGCCATGAGTAGTTGATTTGGATATGCTTGTTTGATTTGATGGAATAATTCTTCGCGCTTGACGTTATTTGGATGAATGCGATCTGTGTAGTCTAAGGCAATAATCTCTGTGCCTGTTTGTACAAGTGCACTCACCTCTTCAAATGTAGGGGTTATATAAATTGGTGAGTCCAAATAATCTTGCTTGATAATTCCAATTGTTGGAAGTTTTACCTTCGCACGAATTTCGTTAATATCTCGTACTGAGTTACAACGGATACCACTGGCTCCTGCTAGTTCTGCCGCATATGCCATTAACGGCATAATTCCACCCGCTTCTGTATAGAGCGGCTCTCCTGGCAGCGCTTGACAAGAAATGACAAGTTTTCCCTTTAAGGTAGCGATAACTTCTTGATTATTCATCAATACCTAAGATTTCTACGATGTTGTTCTTGTAGAGGATAGCCTTTGCACCATAGATAGCTTGGATTCCTCCACCAACTTCAAGAACATCAGTAGCACCTAACTTCTTCAGTGCATCCTTATCAACCTTCTTAACGTCCTTCACACTTACACGTAAACGTGTAATACATGCGTCAACGTCTTCGATATTTTCCTTACCACCTAAAGCAGCGATAATCTTGTGACTATCTTCCTTCAGTGTAGACTTTGTCTCTACAACTGGCTCCGCATCATCACTTTCTTCGCCACGACCAGGAGTCATAACATTGAACTTTGTAATGTACCATCTGAAGAATGTGTAGTATAGACATGCCCATACCAAACCAAATGGAATTTCTAAAATCCAGTTTGTCTTTGCGTTTCCTTGTAGGATACCAAAGAGTGTAAAGTCAATCACACCACCAGAGAATGTATTACCAATAGAGATATTGAGAATATCTGCGATAAAGAAACTTACACCATCAAAGAATGAGTGAATAACATAAAGAATTGGGTTTACGAACAAGAACATGAATTCGATTGGTTCTGTAATACCTGTGATAAAGGATGTTAAGGCAACACTTAAGAATAAGCCCTTGTACTTGCTTCTTCTTTCCTTTGGTACGCAGTGGTACATAGCAAGACATGCGGCTGGTAAGCCGAACATCATTGTTGAGAAACGACCAGCGAAGAAACGTGTTCCTTCTGTATATAGACCTACATGATTTGGATCTGCTAACTGTGCAAAGAAGATCTTCTGTGCGCCTGCTACAGCAACACCTGCAACAGTTTCAACACCACCAAGCTCTGTGTACCAGAACATTGGATAAATCATGTGGTGTAAACCAACCGCTCCACATAAACGCATTAAGAATCCATAGAAGAATGTTCCAACTGGACCTGCTTGTGCAATGAATGCACCTGTAGATACTAATAACTGTTGGAATGGTGGCCATACTAAGAAGAACACTGCACCAATGAAGATACTTGCAAATGAAGTAACAATTGGTACGAAACGTGAACCACCAAAGAATCCAAGTACCTGTGGAAGTTCAATATTTTGATATTTGTTGTGTAATGTTACGGCAACTAAACCAACAACGATTGCACCAACAACACCAGTATCAATGGAAGCACCATCTGGATTAAAAATACCTAATAAAGAAGTGATTGTAGCGTTCATAACTAAGAAACCAACAACACCCGCTAAGGCAGCAGTTCCCTTGTCACGCTTTGCAAGGCCAATACATAGACCTACGCACAATAACATTGCTAGATTTGCGAAAACAACTGTTCCCGCAGCACTCATAATTGTGAAGACACCCTGTAATACTGGATTATTTAATACAGGATAAGTCGCCACTGTTGTAGGGTTGGATAAAGCACCACCAATACCTAACAATAAACCAGCAGCTGGTAAAATTGCGATAGGTAACATAAATGCTTTACCAATCTTTTGAAGCATCTTAAACATAAATATCCTCCTTATATTCCACATGTGTAATACCCCTTACTACACATGTACGAACCATTATTTGCGATACATCACAATATTTTGTAAGTGTATCGTTAGATAGCATCTTTCTCCTTCTCCGATATTGATGCCATATGTATTTTCAATGTGATCCCCTATCATGCATGCAATCTGATATGACTTGCGATACTTATCATGAACAAGATCACCAATTAGGTTATTAATTTCAACCCCATCTAACGAGCGTTTAATCGCAAACTTCAAGTGTGTTATCAAACGCTGCTTCGCTACTTCATAATCATTGAGGTTGATTTGCATTTCTCTTTCGATGATTGCGATTGTTTCTGTTAATATCTGTGCAATCATCGTAGAAAGGCTGGCACTTTCACCCTGTAAAGCAGCGTGAATATGCATGCATATAAAACCAATCTCGCTGTCATCTAAATGAATACCCAAACGTTCGTTAATCTTCGCAAGTACTTCTTTTGCAAATTGAAATTCCTTTGGATATAAGAACCGAATTTCATCCGTGAATACATTCTTAACTGTAATCTTTTCACGGTAACGCTTTACACTAAACTGAATATGATCAAGCAACGCAAGGTGAATACGCTTATCATATGCACCAAAGCTGTTAGTCATCTCACTGATTACTTCTTCTGTAACTTCTACTACTTCATCATCTGCACTATTTACTAACTCTTCATAACGTCTACGATCTTTTAAATCAACAAGTTCATATACGTTTTGAATATGTTCTGCAGGAACAATATCGTTTTCTCGTCTTTGGAAACCAATACCCTTTCCAAAGATAATATACTCTCTAGAATCTTCATCACTACGACATACAACGACGTTATGATTTAGTATTTTTGCAATATTATATGTTTTCACAATATGCTATCTCATCCTTTACTTTTAGGGTACGTGCTTGTTTAATGCGTACATCCTTATGACTAGTAACGATCACAAGAACATCTGTTTGATAACCTGCCTGTTTTAGCATAGCTAAATCACAATTTACAAGTAAGTCTCCAGCCTTTACACTGTCTCCTTCTTGTACGCATACCTCAAAGCCTGCCCCTTTTAACTGTACAGTATCGATGCCAATATGCAAAATATATTCAATATTGTTTTTATCTGTAATACCAATCGCATGTTTTGTTGGAAATACCATTGTGACTTTACCATCAACCGGTGAATGGATATCTCCTGTGTCAGGAATAACCGCAAAGCCTTTTCCCATTAGTTCTTTAGAGAATACCTCATCCTTTACTTCACTTAATGGTTTAAATGTACCATCGCATGGTGAATAGATCATTGATTTTTTATGAAATAAGAACATACGTACCTCCCACGAAAAAAGCCCATCAGAAAAAATGTTTTTCCAATGAGCTAATGCCTGCTTTCCAGTAACACGCTTTTGTTATACATATCATAGCAAAGCAGAACAACTTGTCAATCACCTATGGATATAAAAAAATCGGTGGGCACCGATTTTCTTATATTTAGTTCTTTTCTGTGATAGCTGAAACTGGGCAAACTGGAATGCATGAGAAGCATGAAATACATGTGTCTTCATCGCATCCGGACTTTCCATTTTCATCTAAAGCGAGTGCTGCTACTGGGCAAACTCCTACGCAAGCACCACAACCGATACAAGTATCCTTATCAACTGTAACTGGCATTATTCGAGTCCTCCTTTATGAACTACATAAAGTATAGCACCCTACTATTTTGTTAGTAAATGCTAACCTTTCGGACGAATTTGAATCCGTTCAATGCAGTTTGCTCGATTTGTTTTGTCATCGATATCGACGAGGACACCAGAGATAACTGCCGGACCCTGTGCAGGTGTATAGCGTGTGGATTCATTATAGATACTTCTAGCAATGACTTCCTCAGTATCTCTTCCTAATATCGACGCATATACCCCACACATTCCAGCATCTGTGATATATGCACAACCGTTAAGAATCTGTTCATCCGCAGTTTGTACATGTGTATGTGTACCAATAACGGCAGTTACTCTTGGCGCAAAGTAATTTGCAAAGGTCATTTTTTCAGCAGTCGCTTCTGCATGTAAATCAACAAAAATCATATCTGCATCAATTTCTTTCAAGAGTTTTTCCATCGTGATGACAGGGTCTTCACGACAAACATCCATAAATACTTTCCCAACTAGATTTACTACCGCAATATGTTTTCCATTCACTTCTTTGATCACATAACTTTTTCCAATATGGAATGGTTCCATATTGGCAGGTCGTACTGCATGATTCATTGAAGGAAGATGATTTAGAATCTCTGTTTTGGAGAAGGCATGATTACCAAGTGTAATAACATCGACACCTGCTAGGAGTAATTGATTATAGATTTTAAATGTAATCCCTTTGCCGTGTGCAGAATTCTCTGCATTTACAATGATGAAATCTGGTTGATATTGTTCTTTTAATGAGTCTAGTTGCGCTAGAACTGCATCTCGTCCGCTCTTTGCGACGATATCTCCTAAAAACAGTACTCTCATAACATGTTCCCCTATCTTTTTCAAAAAAAGAACCGTGAACCGGTTCTTATTTCGCTAATTCTTGTGCACGTACTTCACGAATCAATGTTACCTTGATCTGTCCTGGATAAGTCATCTCATTTTCAATTCGTTCACGAATATCATGAGCAACCTTCACCATACGTACATCATCAATCTTCTCAGGCTGTACCATAACACGTAGTTCACGTCCAGCTTGGATTGCGAATGCTTTCTCAACTCCTTCAAAGTCTAATGCAATCTTTTCAAGATTTTCTAGACGTTGAATGTAGCCTTCCATAGATTCATAACGAGCACCAGGTCTAGCAGCACTGATGGTATCCGCTGCAGCGACTAATACAGAAATAATATCTGTTGGAGCAGTATCGCCATGGTGAGCTTCAATAGAGTTAATAACGATTGGATTTTCACCATACTTCTTAGCAACCTTGGAACCTAACTCAACGTGTGTTCCTTCAGTTTCAAAGTCTAGTGCTTTACCAATATCGTGTAATAAACCTGCACGCTTCGCAAGTGCTTGGTTTAGTCCTAATTCAGCAGCCATCATACCAGCGAAGTGTGCAACTTCTACAGAGTGTGATAAACCGTTTTGGCCATAGCTGTAACGGAATCTCATACGTCCTACTAGTTTGATAAGTTCACGATTCATCTTACCAATACCAAGTTTGAATACTGCTTCATTACCAATCTTGAAGATTGTCTCTTCAAGTTCATCTGTAACTTTCTGTACAACTTCCTCAATACGTCCTGGTTGAATACGTCCATCCTTCATTAGAATTTCTAATGATTGACGTGCAATTTCACGACGAATTGGGTTAAAGCAAGAAACAGTAATAATATCTGGTGTGTCATCAATAATCAAATCAACACCTGTAGCCTGTTCGATTGCTTTGATATTTCTTCCCTCACGACCGATGATACGTCCCTTCATCTCTTCACTTGGAAGCGTTACTGTACTAACGGTACGTTCGATTGTTTCCTCTTGTGAGTAGCGATGAATCGCTAAAGAAATAATATTACGTGCAACAGAAGAGGCTTCTGCTTCTGCTTCCTCTTGTTTATCACGTAAGTAAGTAGCGATTTCGGCTTCTGTCTTCTTTTCAACAGCCTCCATCAATTCTACCTTTGCGTCTGACTGTGACATATTTGCCACACGTTCTAGTTCAACTAATTGCTGATCAATCTTAGCCTGCATATCTTCTTCCATCTTAGTGATCTCTGCAAGTTTTCCAGTAATCTGCTGATCTTTTTCGTCAATTTTCTTCTCTTTTCGGGCAAGATTCTCCTCACGGAAATTCAAACTATCCTGCTGGCGCATGAGTTTATTTTCAACTTGTAATAATTTATTTTGTTGATTCTTAATCTCTTTTTCTGCCTGTAGTTTTAATTCGTAAGTTTGCTGTTTCGCGTCTAAAGTAGCTTGGCGCGTAATTGTTTCTGCTTTTGAATTTGCTTCTTCAAGAATATCTTGCGATTTTGTAATCGCGCGATCAAGACCGTGTTTGCCAGCAACCTTCATAATACCAATGCCGACAAAGATACCTACAATAAGAGCTAAAATGACAGGAATTACAGGGTCATGAATGATATACCCCATTTTTAATCCTCCATTATTCTTAGAGATTTCTCTCCTAATTATTATACGGTTTTTTTCACATTTTCACAATAGACACACAAAACAATGAAAGCGTTTTACTTAGTTTCTATCGTATCACGATGTAATCCTGTTGAATTCAATAAATAGATATCATCAAAAACTTCCTGAATGAACTTCCGATCATGAGATACAGCGATGATTGCTCCACCAAAGTTTTTTAATTCTTCTCTTACAACTGGAGCTGATAATGGAGAGAAGTTACGGGTAGGCTCATCCAGCAATAAGACATTGGCACCCTCTAGATGCATCTTTAACATGAATACCTTGGCTCGCTGTCCACCTGATAGTTCTGTTAAAGAATGTTCCATCTCATCAGATGTAAACTTCATTGAACCAAGGTACTGTCGAATACGTGTAATATCCTCTTTATCCCCTACGGTTGTCAAGAAATCGATTGGTGATTCATACGCATCTAGGATTTCGTCATAATTTTGTGGCATATAGCCAATATGAATATCCTCCCTTTCAGATATCGAGTCATGAATCTTATGCAATAGTGTAGTTTTGCCACAGCCATTATTACCAACAATACATATTTTTTGATTACCAAATACTTGCAATGTAATATCGCTCGCTAGTATTTTTGATTCATCCTTTGTCATCAGCTTATCTAAATGATAATCAAGAATCTGTTTGTCACTGGCAAATGATTCCATATCAAAGTGAAAGAATATCGCATCCTCACGAAGTGGAATATCCGTCATATTCTCACGTTCTCTTTCAAAACGCTTTCCCATCGCTTTGACACTTCTCATCTTTTTCTTGAGATTTGCGGCAGTCTGCGGTGCTTGGCGCGATACAACACGCAATTCATGCTGGACACGTTCATAAACCTGTTGGTATTTTTCCATACGTAACTTATCTTGACGACGCTCATTTTGTGCATCCATCATCTGCTTATCAAATTGTTTATCACGCAGTTCTTTATATGCATCATAGCCAATATGCATAATTGTATGACGTGCTTCTGTCTTACGTTTAACGAGTTCTAAATGAACAATGCGATTTGCGGTATTCGCCAGTAGTGTTTCATCATGTGAAATATAAATAATTGGAATCGTAGCATTTTTGATAAACTTCTCTAACCATGCAAGCGTACTGATATCTAAGTCATTGGATGGCTCATCTAACAGCAAAATACTAGGCTGTTCTAGAAGGATTGCCGCGAGTTGATACTTAATCTTTTCTCCACCAGAAAGTGTAGACATTGGCTGTGTTTGATAATACATCTCCACGTCATTTCCTAATGCTTGTGCAATGTCATGTAACTGTGATGGCGTCGCAAGTGAAAAAGCATCGCTTTCGCAGAAGTATTCATATACAGTTTTCTCTACATGCTTATGTTCAAGTTCTTGGGGTAAATACCCTATTCTTTCGTTCTTCGATTGTATTGTCCCTTGCACTTCACAATAACTTTCTATGAGTTGTGAATCTTTGATACATTTGAGTAATGTAGATTTTCCATTTCCTTCTTCGCCAATGATGGCAATTTTATCAGTTGGTTTAACTGTAAGTGTAAGATTATCGACAATCTTACGTAAATCATATCGATGACATATTGTTAAATTATGAATTTCTATCATTTGATAACCTCCTACAAAAAAATCTGCTCTTTTCACGCGAAAAAAGCAGACAAAAATTCTCTGTATAGAGGTTTTAATCCGTTTCTACGCATGAAAAGATGTTTATTAAATATTCTCTTTTCATATGCTTAAAATCGGATTAAAGGCTCATGTTCTTCTCAATCACCACACATCATACGATGTGACCTTTCTGGTAAAGTTATATCATAGAATCAACAAAACATAAACTTTTACAGAATGAATAAACCAAAAAATACTCCCAGAAGATATCCAACAATTACATCCCGTGGATAATGTACTCCCCCTACTACACGGATATATCCTTCTAGTGCAGCTATCACTAATAGTATGCATGCAAGTATTGGAGAAATTGTAAAAAACATCATCGCAATGACGGAAGCCGAGAATACATGTCGACTTGGCATTGCGTTATGTTGTGTTTCTTTTTCTAGAATTTGATCTATAGGATATTCCTCGTATGGGCGAGGACGTGCTAGAGCCTTACGTAACAATGTTATTGCGACAATTGAAAGTAGTGGAATTAGAATTGTCGGTAATAACTTCTCACTCTGTTTTACAAATAGATATACCAACAGTAACGGATATACAACGTAATATATATTTGTCACAATTTTATTACACAGACGTAATTGATTTCGTTTTACGTCTGTTTGATAGTTTTTTGAAATTTCTTCATAGAACCTTAGATAATTTGTTTTCATACAGTAACATCATACAACAAATTACAATTCTTTTCTGTACTGTACTATTGCAATAGAAAAGACCTGTACACTTTGTGTAAAGGTCTAACGATTATTCTTCTGTTGTTTCTGTGGAATCAGCTTCTGTTGTAGGGAATAATTTTGCTTTTACAAGTTCTGTAATCTCTGCATCAAATTCTGGGTGGTTCTTCATATACTCACGTACAGAGTTGAAGCCTTGTCCAAGTTTTTCTCCCTTGTAGGAGAACCAAGCACCTGCTTTTTCGATAATGTCGTTTTCTACTGCTAAACTGATAACTTCATCGATATGAGAGATACCTTGACCAAAAATCATATTGACTACTGCCACCTTAAATGGAGGAGCTACCTTATTCTTAACAACCTTTACCTTTGTGGCAGAACCAATTACTTCGCTACCTTCCTTGAGCGCTTCACCCTTACGTACATCTAAACGTACGGATGAGTAGAACTTAAGTGCACGACCACCTGGTGTTGTTTCTGGGTTACCAAACATGATACCAACCTTTTCACGTAACTGGTTGATGAAAATTGCGGTTGTATTGGAACGATTCATAACACCTGCTAACTTACGCATTGCCTTAGACATCAAACGTGCCTGTAGACCTACAGATGCATCTCCCATTTCACCATCTAATTCAGCCTGTGGGACAAGTGCAGCTACAGAGTCAATCACAACTAAGTCAATCGCACCTGACTTAATCAATACTTCTGTAATTTCTAATGCCTGCTCACCAGAGTCTGGTTGCGATAAGATGAGTTCATCAATATCAACACCTAGCTTTTTTGCATAAAGTGGATCGATTGCGTTTTCTGCATCGATAAATGCACATCTACCACCTTGTTTTTGACATTCTGCGATTGCATGTAATGCAAGTGTTGTCTTACCAGAAGATTCTGGTCCATAAATCTCAATGATTCTTCCCTTTGGATAACCACCGATACCTAACGCACTATCTAGTGCTAAAGAACCGGATGGAATTGCGTCTACCGAAACATCCGCACGATCTCCAAGGCGCATAATACTGCCTTTCCCATATTCTTTTTCAATTGCCTTGAGTGCATCCGCAAGTAGTTGATCTCGCTTATCTGCGGTAACTGTCTTTTCTTTTTTCTCTGCCGCCATAATTACTCCTCCTGATTATATGTATGTTTGTTTTAAAATAATTCCACGATTATTTTGATTCTAAAATATCATCTTTCATCTGCATGAAGTACTGTACACCAGAAATGAAACTTACTAGTGCAGAGAACCATAACATGATCATACTCACCGGTAGTCCTAAGAGTTCAAATGGTAGATTATTTAATAGAATTAACGCAACGGTGACCATCTGTAACACTGTCTTTAACTTACCCATCATACCAGCCGCAACAACTTTACCATTGGCGCTAGCCATCATACGGCAACCATCAACGACCGTATCACGCGCAATCATAATGATGACTGGGATAACTGGGATAATGCCTCTAGAGATAAACAATAGGAACATTGTTGTTGTTAATAACTTATCTGCGATAGGATCAGCGAACTTACCAAATGTTGTAATCATATTTCTACTACGGGCAATATGGCCATCAATCGCATCTGTGATGGCTGCTAAGATATAGATTAATAAAGCAGCGATATCAATCACAGAGATTGATACATGTTGTACATAGAAACTTGCAGGTGTAATTCCAAAAGCACTATATGGAAATAAATAAACCAGAATAATGACTGGAATCAGCACAATTCTGAATAATGTCAATCGATTTGGAAGATTCATGATTTTCCCTCTCTTTACCGTTCTTTAGTATACCATATTCTATCATTTGTTTATATCTGTATGAACGCAAGAAAAAAGGAGGAAATTCATCCTCCATAAATGCGTACAATTGTAAGCCATGTTCTGTCCTGTTTCCAGGGGCAGCCATTTATCTGTGCTTTCGCACCTGCATCACGCTTCAGTTCGCCTTCTGCAGTTCCTCTACCAAATTTGAGTTTCTCGCTTGCGGGGTTTATCTCGTTCCACCCGATAGGTTTCCCTATCGGCTACGTCACTGTGACACCTTAAGGGCTTAAACCATGACCGAAGTTTTAGGTTCTCGCTCCGCCGTTATCTTTCGATACCCGGTCTTATTGATTGGGCCGGCACAAACACTACCATCATCGCAGATGGTGCGAGCATGGACTTTCCTCTAACACCATAGGTGCCAGCGACTGCCTCATGTACGTATATCATTTTCTTATTCGTTATTGTTTGAGAATACTTGTCTTTCAAGACGACTCAGACGTTTCAGAATATCAACATTAGAAGCACCTTGTGAGATTGGATCTAAGTCTTCCTGTGCCTTAACCTTACCTTCCACTTCGATAAGCTTTGCACGTAAGGAAGCATTTGTACGTTCCAACTCTTCAGCCTTCTTTGTCAAATCTGCAATCATATTTTCATATGTCTGATAGTCTTGAATGATCTCATCTAAAAGATGGTCAACTTGATCCTGTCTCTTATACACATCTCCGAGCCCACGAGACTAGGCATGA
>CALEMV010000426.1 GCA_937910655.1 uncultured Solobacterium sp. | reverse complement strand
ATCGGATACTGGATCAAACATTTAAAGATTAGTTCTGTACTACTTCTATCCTTATTTCTGATAACTTCTATTGAATTATTACAATTCGTTAGCCATCGAGGAATCTTTGATGTTGTAGACATTTTGATTAATACAATAGGAATTATGATTGGATATATCATATTCAAAACAGTTCATATCAAACTACATTAATATTTCTGATTGTTGTTGAATAATTAAATCATGGGGGTATTATGCGTAACTTTAGAAAGTTATTTTATCTTCTAGTATCATCTACACTATTACTTGGCTGTAAACCTACACCAGAAAGTCAAACCTCTAACACTAAAGAGATATTCAACTTAGAGTATGTTGATCAAAAAGATTCCGATATAAAAGAATATTCATTATTGACGGATGACAACCCTGCATTTAAGGAAATCACATTTGAAAGTTCAATCAAGTTTTTTACAGAAGGATATTCAGGAATTCTATACTACGGAAAAGTTGGCTGTCCATGGTGTGAACGCGCTGTACCTATTTTGAATGACGTCGCAAAAGACAATGATATTTCGATTTATTATATTGACGCAAACAAAGGTATGGGAGAAACAAAGAGAGAAAGAGAAGAGAACTACACAAATCTTTCAAAGTATATTTCAGACAGTTTCCAGGAAGATGACAATGGTAAAAAAGGCATGTTTGTTCCTGATGTAATTGCTGTAAAGAATGGAAAAATGCTAGACTATCACGTATCTTTAGTAGATGATTACGACATTCACAAAAATGACCAACTATCCGAAAGTCAAAAACAGGAACTATATAATATCTATCAACAAATGGTAAATCAGATAAAATAGACTTCATACAAAAAGGTGGGCTATTAACCCACCTTCATTTCTGCATTCTTTAATAATAAGGAAACAATATTTCCATCCTTTTGATAACTAAACGTTCCTACAACTGTAATCTCTGTACCTAAATCTGGATAATCTTCTGGATATTTATGATTTCCTTCCCATTGGAATTGAATCCCTTGTTGGCAACAACCCAACGCATCTTTGATAATACAACCATACATCGTATTACCATCTTTATCTTTGCCTAACGCAAAGACTCCAGAGATTTTAAATGTTTTATCCACATACTCTTCTGGGTTTGTCATCATCGCATATACTTGCGAATACACAACATTTCCACTGAGCTTAGATAAGTCATAATCCACTTCGGTCTCTTTACTCTGCTCTGGTTTTACCGCGTTTGGTTGGTGTGTATATAGAAAAGCTAATGTAATAATTCCTACACTTAGAAAGATTAGGATAAATTTCTTGATATATTTCATTACTACTTACGCTTTCATCGCACGAATCAACCAACAGATAATAAACGCAATAATATCAACCGTTACAATTGTAGCACCTACAGGTGTACTGCAAAGTATCGCTACAAGCATACCAGTAACCGTACAAATTTCTGATAGAACTGCTGCACCGATCAATACAGCTTTAAAACTCTTAAATAACTGCATTACCGATAATGCAGGGAAGATTACGAGTGCAGAAATCAACAAAGAACCTACAAGATTCATTGCTAGTACGACGATAACTGCAATGATAACTGCCAAGATTAAATTAATCTGATCTGCTTTTAGACCAGTTGCCTTGGAAAAGTTTTCATCAAATGTTACCGCAAAAATCTTTGGATATAACATCACAAATATAATTAGAACGATAATTGATGCGATGACACATAACCAAACCTCTGCTTTGGAAAGTGTCAGAATCGATGTAGAACCAAAGAGTGTACTACATACATCTCCACTGATATTGGCAGTCGGTGGAAATAGATTCATCAAGAGATAGCCAAGTGCGAGTGCACCGGTAGAAACCATTCCAACTATCGCATCACCTTGGACTCTTTTATTTTGTCCTGATTTGAGAATTAAGATAGCTGCTACAGTTGTAATCGGAAAGACGAGATACATCTTCTGTTGAATCATCCCAAGTACAAGTGCGATTGACATTGCGCCAAAGGCAACGTGTGATAATCCATCCCCAATATAAGAATATCTCTTTAATACAAGGATAACTCCCACAAGGGCAGAGCACAGGGATATTAACATCGCCGCAACGATGGCATATCGTACAAAGGGATATTCAAGATAGCGTAATAATTCAGCTAGCATTTTTCCACCACCTTTCGATATTCATCTGTGGATACTTCTTTCACTGTTCCATCCACAAAACGAACGATACGATTTGCATACTGCACCACTGCAGGCACATCATGTGTAATCATCACAATTGTCATGCCTTCTTTGTTTAGTTTAGCAATCAAATCATACATATACTGCATCGCTTCTGGATCAAGTCCTGCTGCAGGCTCATCTAATAGAATCATCTTATCTGCAGCACAGAGTGCTCTTGCGAGTAATGTACGCTGTTGTTGGCCACCGGATAAATCTCGATAACAATGTTTTGCAAGTTTATCTACACCCGTCTTTGCCATGTACTCCTTCGCGAGTTCTTTTTCTTTCTTGTTATAGAACCAACGATGACCAAGATGACCTACAAAGCCAGATAAAACAACCTCTTCAACTGAAGATGGAAAATCTTTTTGAACTTGTGTCTGTTGTGCTAGGTAACCAATTTCTTTTGCGTTGAAGGAATCATCATGTTCAATAC
>CALEMV010000425.1 GCA_937910655.1 uncultured Solobacterium sp. | reverse complement strand
CTTCTGGTTTGAATTAAGGGAAACACATGAAGCTTGATTATTTAGGTGGAACAGACTTTCTGATTGATCAAGGTGATGAGTTTTATCGTATGAATTCGGATACAGAGTTATTAGGTCGTTTTATACGTATCAAACATCAACATCGATTCCTTGAGATTGGTTGTAATACTGGTGCTGTATTACTATACGCTTCACTTCGCAAACCAAAAGAACTGGTTGGAGTAGACTTGTTTCCAGAAGTATTTGAACTAACAAAACAAAATCTAGAACGCTATGAAGTACATGCAGATTTACATGCATGCAAGATTCAAGATTTTCATGATGAACTCTTTGATGTTATTGTGTGTAATCCACCATACTTTTCAACCATAAATCCAGATTTGATGAATGTAAATCAGTATAAAAGGGCAGGAAGACATGAAGAAAACTTACCGCTGAGCGAATTATTCACATCGGTAAAAAGATTGTTGAAATCAAATGGTTCTTTCTTTTTAGTACATCGTGCAAGTCGTTTAAACGAGATATATCAATGTGCTAATGTGGTGCAAATGTTGCCAGTAAGAGTGTCTTTTGCCTATGACCATGTAGGTGGAGTTGCTAAAACAGTACTAATTGAATTTCAGTTTACAACATCACATGAATGTATCATTGGTGCACCGATTTATCTGGATGATCGTAATACATTTCCTACAATTGAATAGAACATTATAAAATCCACCCTTAGGTGGATTTGTTATTTATGCATTGTTATGGCGCTACAGTTGGAACCGGTGTTGGTGTAGCGTTAGGATCAACTTCAGGCGTTGGAGTTGGTGTTGGAACTGCCTCTGGTGTAGGAGTTGGTTCAACCGTAGGCTCTGGAGTTGTTTCTGGAGTAGGTTCTGGTGTAGGCGTTGCTTGTGGATTATCATTGAATATTCCTGGTGTTGTAGTTGTTTCTGTTGCAGGAGCTGTTGACTTTAATGTATAACATACAACTTCAGCTGGACTTAAGAAACGCATATCGACACCAATCGTACCAACACCATTTGAAATATCAAGTACAAATGTATTTTGAATCAAGTGTTTTCCACGTAAGTAGTTTACTGCCTTATCAGGTGCATAATAGGCTCCTAAGAAGTAATATGCTTGTCCACCTAGAGAATGACCTGCTAGGAAGTAGTCTGTTGTATCGAGTGGTACAAGAGATGCTGTATCTGGTGTATGACATACAGAAATAACATAGTTTTCACTACTTACGTTAGCGTAAGCAGCGTTAACGTCAGGTGTACTATTCAATTCATTCTCTAGTCCTACTAAAGAAATAAATCCTGATGAACCATTATGTATGGATACAGAACTATTGGAGATAACTTCAAAGTTTGCGGTTTGTAGAATTGATAAGACATGAGATTTGATATCAGCAGTAGCATTATCTTGATCGCCTAATACTGCAAATTTTCCTAGTGGAGCTTTAATGGAAGATAGGGCAGTAGCGACCTCGCCATCAGATTCAGCAGTGATAGTTGCATTAGGTGCATAGATATCACCTCCGAATACCACTGCATCAGGAGAGATACGATTGATTGTATCCACTAGCTTTTGCAAACGGCTTTGATTCATATGGTTACCATAGTAGATATCAGAGACAAATAAGATTTTAGTGTTACTAAGATCTTGTGGAATCTTATCCGATGTAAGTGTCTGGTAGCGTACTGTAACCTTTCTTGGAGCAAGTAAGAAGGCATCTACTAATAGATATAAAACCAAACCGAATATAATACCTAAAATCAGTAATATCTTTTGTATTTGTTTCATGTGTTTTCCTCGCGTGTATAATCATATCACATCTATGTGGTACAATAAGCACACGAG
>CALEMV010000424.1 GCA_937910655.1 uncultured Solobacterium sp. | reverse complement strand
TCGGCAGCGTCAGATGTGTATAAGAGACAGGTTAGACATTCTTCTTCATTCATGCATGCATCATAAGAAATTGATTTTCTTGTGACTGCACATTCAATGCCTTTTAATACATCCGGCATTTCTACTGGTGCATCTGAACCGTTTGATGCGAGTGTGCCTTCAAATAGTGTTTTATATGGATAGGAAGTACTTGCAAGTTCATTACCAACTCTAGCTTTTAGAATTTGTGCATCATAATCAATAAAGATTGATTGGAAATAACATGCCAATTTCTGTTCAAGTACTTGCTTGATTTGATCAGGTCTCATAATCTGACAATGTACGATACCGTGGTGTAAAGGATTACCCTCTAATACTGTATCTTTATATACATGCAGTACATTATCTAATGCCGCATCTCCAATCGCATGTGCGATGGTTGGCATATTGAACTCATTTGCTAGACGCACATAAGTTTCAATGACATCTTCTTCCAAGGATGCTATTCCCTTCGTTGTTGGATCATCCGCATACGCATTCTTCATATATGCTGTTCTAGCACCCAATGAACCATCTGTAATCAACTTTAGAGGTCCAATACGGAAATAGTCATCACCTACATCAAAGGTATAACCATCATCTAAGAACTTTGAAAATTCCTTTGGATTATTGAACTCGCATTGTTCATTAACACGTACCGTCATATCTTGTTTGAATGCCAGAGATTCAAAAGCTCTTAACACTGGTTTATAGTCATGTGTAACTGCTAAGAAATCATCACTACCAACCGTTGTAACACCAAATTGATTTGCGTAACTTGCACCGATATGAATGTATTCTTTAATCTTTTCTTTGTCTGGTTGTGGGTATGCATTATGAATATTATTTATTGCATTCTCTTCCACAAAACCATTTTCATAATCGATATTTCCACCTTCGACCTTTGTATGTTCTGTGATTCCAGCAGCTTTTAAAGCAGCTGTATTTGCGGATAAAACATGACCACACGCACGTGTTAATGCAATTGGAACTTCTGTACTTATTTCATCAAGCATCTTTCTTGTTGGTTTTTGGTGATCTGGGAAAGATTCTTCATTATAGCCACGACCAATAATCCACTCACCTGCTTTTGTTGTAGCAAGTTTTTCTTTTACCTTTGTAATTACCTCTTCATTAGAATGACAATCATCCAATACAACATTAGATAAGTACATACCAAGTTCTGCTAGATGCATATGACTA
>CALEMV010000423.1 GCA_937910655.1 uncultured Solobacterium sp. | reverse complement strand
ATTGTCAGTTTGATGTTTACCTCATTTTTTGCCTATAAGTATTTAATCAATCCACATACTAATGCAAACGCAAATAAAACAAAATATCAGATTATTTACGATGCGATAAAATCCTATGCGATTGAAGGTACTATCATTGACCGTGATGGAAATACCATCCTTGGTAATGCGGCGGCAGGAACAAGAGCCACGGCAGACTATCCACAAAATTTAAGTTATGCATGGTTACTTGGATATTACTCTGTCAATGAACATCGTCAAAATAGTTATGGCTTACGAGGAAATCTCAAAGACTATCTCCTCTTTCATCTTGATCAAAACAATCAAGGTGCACTTGTAAAATTGACTACAAATACTGACTTACAAAACTATGCATATCAATTATTAGACGGTATGGAAGGAAGTATTACCGTATTGGATAATCAAACTGGAGAAATTCTCTGTTTGAGTTCACAGAGTACAGTAGACTTTAATGTGAATGATCCAGATAGTATGCTTGCAAGTAATATTACGGAATCACAATTCCGTCGTGGAACCTTCGAAAAAGATCCACCAGGCAGTACCTTTAAAGTCATTACTGCAGCCGCAGCCTTAACCATGCAGGAAGATGAAAACCTGGATGATAGCTTCTTACAGTTTAACGATAGTGGTAGCTACATCCCTGCCGGTAGTGACTTTGTGATTACCAATTTCCAAAATCAGGTATTTGGATCCATTGATATGAATACAGCCCTTGCGAAATCCTGCAACTGTTACTTTGCGGATTTAGGAATCCGTGTAGGTGCAGATAAACTCAGTAAGATGATGAATGCATTTATGGTAGGAAAGGATATTACAATTCCTTACCTAGATACCATTCATTCCAGTTACAATATCGGTAACAACGATAACGCAGAACTTGCACAAACAGCGTTTGGACAAGGCAATACAACAATCACTCCCCTTCATATTGCGATGATGGCACAAGCCATCGCAAATGATGGTATCATGTTACAACCACATATCGTTAAATCCATTCAATCGAATGGAAGAACACTATATCGTTCCTCTAAGAATTCCTTAAGTACAACCACAACACACAGCGTAAATGAAAAACTAAAGGAATATATGCATAGTGCTGCCTTAGAATATGGTTTAACAGAAAGTGGCTATGGCATGGTATATGCTAAAACTGGTACTGCAGAATGTGCAAATAATCGTATTCATAGCTATATGATGGGTTTTACAGATCGTTATTCATTCTGCATCAGTGCAAACAATAATAGCGGCAGCGCTGAATTATATGGTATTGGTCAAAGACTTGTAAAATACTTAAATAACCTATATTAAAGGAAATCTTGCGATTTCCTTTTACTTTGTATAAGTTGTGTGAATGATTTTTGCATAACCGATTGCCTGCAAGAATGCATGCATGGTTGGATTATTTGTAGGGACTTCAAATTGAAGTGGCTCTACTTCCTCTTTTTGAATCTCTTGCACTAATTGTCGAGCAACACCACTTCGACGTTTGTCTTTGACAACACATAAGTCTGTAATCGTTGTGATACAACCATTCATCCTACATATTGCCATTGCGATAAATCGACCATGGTCACTCAGTACATAGATATCTTTTTCTTCCAGTGCTTCTTCTAGATAATCCTGTGCACGATCATAATCACTTGAAGAGGATACTCCTGCGCAGTGATCAAGCTCTTGTAAGTAGGTATCACAGAGTGATAACGCACTCATATAGTTATCTTCATCAATACGTACAAAACGTAGTGGTATCTGTACCTGTTTGATTGGTTTTCTCTCTACAACAACATCCTCTTCATCCCAATCATCATCTATTTCTTCACTTCGTACTGATGTATCGTAGACAATTCCATGTTGTTCACACCATTCAATTGCGAGTTCTCGATGACAGGCTTCTAGATAGTCATACCATTCTGTTTCCATGCCAAAGCGCTCTAGGGTTGCACGAAAGCGTCTAAAAGCGCCTTTGCCATGGATTGCATTCTCAAACCAATCACGTTTTTTATCATCTTCGATAGACTCTGTGAAGTTGACCATATTTTGATAATCATTTACTTCTTCTTTGGTTGGAAGTGGGATAAAGAATTCATCGTCCTCATCATCCTCTAATACATATACGATTTCTTCATCCTGAATACTGTAAAAATAGGTTTCATCTTCATTGATTGTATCGATTGCGTCGATAACATCTGCTAAATTAACTCGCATAGTTTCCCTCTTTTAATTTCTGATTAAGCTTTTTGTATATACGCTCCACCATCCATGGTTCATCAATAACATCCAATACCTGATCAATTGGAAACCAATTCACCGCACTGTTTTCATCCTGTTTGACATGCAGACTTTCTGTATCATCAGCCTCTAAAAGATATGTTACATTTAAGTGAAGATGACTTGGAACATACTTTCCATTTTTCTCATGTCCATTTACTTCAATCGTCTCAAGCGAATAGATGCCTTCTGTAATTGGTTTAACAGTATGAATTCCACTTTCTTCTGTTACTTCTCTTAGAGCAACAGAAAGAAGGTCTTCTTCTCCATCTGCGTGACCACCAAGCCATGCGTAGGTTTGATAGATATTATGAAATGCCATAAGCACATGTGTATGTGC
>CALEMV010000422.1 GCA_937910655.1 uncultured Solobacterium sp. | reverse complement strand
AGTCTTATTATGATATAAAAGAGTCTTGGTATTACGAAAATTGTTATGCATGCATGAATGATATTTGTGAAAGTGTTACTTTAAAACGTACATTTCAAGAACTACTAGATATTTTGTATGTTGATAAAACAAAGAAAATAAATCATTTATGGTCAATTCAATCTGCTGAAGATTTATTTCATGAACCAGTGCATCCATTTGTTACTTGTGTTGCACTATTATGTGGATGTCATATCCATCAAAGAAATATGATGATGCTTCACTTCGATAAAACACAACGAACCATTCATAAGTTGAGAGTAAAAGAAGTACTAACAAAGGATATCTTTCAAAGGAAATTGGAATCAATACGTATTTCGCAGATGATTTGGGGGACATACTTTATCAATGTGCGTCTTGTGGAAGTTGGACGACTGCAATATGAATATGTAGATCAACAGACAATGCGAATCCATATTCCATCTGATGAGAAACTTGAAATTTCAAAAGTGTTAGATTCAATACATCGTGCACAGAATGTGATTAAAGATTATTTCAAAATTGATAACTTTCGATATGTTTGTAATTCATGGCTGTTAAGCCCTGAGATTCATGAACTTGTTTCAAAGGATTCGAATATTTATCGGTTTTATGAATTATTTGATGTTTCTGAAGGATATGACTGTATTCAGGATATTTTAGATTTTGTATATCAAATAACAGAGTGTGACTTTCATAACTTGAGAGAAGAAACAGCTCTACAGCGTGTCATAAAACAATATTTGTTGGATGGAAATCATATATACTTAGGTTCAGGAATTCTCAAATAGCGACAAACATATAATTTTGTATAATTATATTGACCTGCGGTCAAATAAAGAATACAATCAAATTATAGCAATGCACTTGTGTAGATGATATACGAGTGCTAATATCTATGGATTGTATATTTCCATGGAAATGAAGGGGGTATTTATGATACTAGAAGTAAAAGGAATAAAAAAATCCTTCGATGAGAAGGAAATTTTACATGGGATCAGTTTTACTGTGCAAAGCGGTAAAGCAATGGGTTTCCTTGGGAGAAATGGTGCTGGTAAAACGACAACATTCCGTTGCTTGATGAATGTATTTAAACAAACGGAAGGGGAATTCTTGTTGGATGGTAAGCCTTTTGATGTAAATCAAAACCATATTGGTTATCTGCCAGAAGAACGTGGCATGTATGCAAAGGTATCCCTAAAAGATCAATTAGCATC
>CALEMV010000421.1 GCA_937910655.1 uncultured Solobacterium sp. | reverse complement strand
CAATTGCACTTGCTTTTTTAGCTCCGTTTGCTAATGTTGTTTCAATTAAATCACTGTTGATGATTTCGTTGTATCGTGTTTGTATCTCTTCAAGTTTAGCGCATACTGCATCCGCAACTGCTTTCTTGAAATCACCATAGCCTTTTCCTTCAAATTCTTTTTCAATATCTTCAAATGAACGTTCATTTGATAGGGAGGATAAAATTTGCATTAAGTTGGAGATACCTGGTTGGTTTTCTGGATCGTAATGTACTTTACCTAAACTGTCTGTAACGGCAGACATAACTTTTTTACGTGCAACTTTAAGATCATCTAACAAGTAGATGCATCCTTTATTTGTTTCATCTGACTTAGACATCTTCTTTGTTGGATCACTAAGGGACATAATTCTTGCGCCAACTTTCGCTACTAGTGGCTCTGGAACTGTAAATAGTTGGCCATAGCGATTGTTCATTCTTTCTGCGACGTCTCGTGTTAATTCAACATGTTGTTTTTGGTCTTCACCAACTGGAACATAATCTGGGCTATATAGTAAAATATCCGCAGCCATTAATGCAGGGTAGGTATATAGACCACCAGAGAGGTTCTTTTCACCTTTGGCTTGTTTGTCTTTGAACTGAGTCATACGATTTAGTTCACCCATATAGGTATGACAACACATGATAAATCCAAGTTGTGCATGTTCCATAACATCAGTTTGTAGGAAGATTGTTGCTTTGTTTGGGTCAAGACCACAAGCAAGATATAATGCTACACAATCCTTCAGATTCTTTTGTAGTTCTTTTGGGTCCTGTGGAACTGTAATGCAGTGTAAGTTTGCGATAAATGCAAACATTTCATATTCATTCTGCGATTCTACAAAGTGTCGTAACGCACCAATATAGTTTCCTAGGTGTAATTGTCCGGTTGGTTTAATACCGCTTAACATTCTTTTCATAGTGAATTCTCCTTGAAATTAAAAACGTCTCTTCAATGCAATTGAAGGGACGCATGAGACGATATGCGCGGTACCACCCGACTTATCCAAAAGGATCACTTAATTAGGGATAACGGGCCTTCCGGTATTCTATTGATAGAACTCCAAACATACTTTGTTGAAATATCAGTTTACACCAAACACTGACTCTCTACGAAATCAACGCGTAATCGCATTCCAAATACACGATGATTCTAACATAAAACAGTATAATTGATAAGTGCTTTTTAATCTGTATTTGCGATACTTATTTTTTGCATGGTATACTCGTAAAGGAAGTATTTTATTTATAAAGATAATAAATCTTTCATGCATGTTTCAAAAAAAAGGAGTCTATATGTTAGAAATTAGTAATTTAACGAAGAAATATAAGAAAGTAGCAGCTGTTGATCAAATTAGCTTTACAGTACCTAGTGGCAAAGTTGGTATTTTACTGGGGCCGAATGGTGCAGGTAAGTCTACAACCATCAAAAGCATTGCAGGATTATTGCGCTATGAGGGTGAAATAAAGATTAATGGTTTACCATCAAAGTCAGTAGAAGCAAAGAAGATATTTGCCTATGTACCGGAAATTCCATCGATGTTTGGGGCATTAACAGTGATGGAACATATTGAATATGTACGACGTGCATACCGTTCTCAAATTACAGATGAGGAAGTGGAAGCGTTACTTACTCGCTTTGAAATGTCTGATAAAAAGGATAAGCTTGGGGATGAATTATCAAAAGGTATGATGCAAAAAGTAAGTATTATTTGTGCATTATGTATTAAACCTGAAGTGATTTTATTTGACGAGCCAATGGTTGGTCTAGATCCAGCAGCCATCAAAGAACTCAAAAAAGTTATCTTCGAAATGAAGGATAGAGGTGTAACTGTTCTTTTAAGTACACATATGCTTGAAATGGTACAAGAGTTATGGGATACACTATACATTATGGATCATGGGAAAGTGATTGGGACTTACGAAAATGATGGTACACAAAATCAAAATATTGAAGATTTGTTTTTCTCACTGACAGATAAAGAAGATGAGAAGGAGTCAGAAGAATGAATTCCTTATTCTATTTACATAAGCGCATATTCATTAATGGATTTAAGCGTTCAATGCGAAAGCCTGCTTTCGTATTAATGTTAATTGCTACGATTGCTTATTTTGCCTTGATATTATCTGGGTATAAGGGTTTATTTCAAAAAATAGGTATTACGGATGCGTCTGAATATATAGTATTGTTCATGTTATTACAGCTCTATTTAGGCGTTCCAGGACTCATTCAATACTTTAAAAGAAAAGGACTTATATTCCGCAAAGCAGATGTTCAATTTGTTTTCCAATCTCCAATCCATCCAAAATTAATTCTA
>CALEMV010000420.1 GCA_937910655.1 uncultured Solobacterium sp. | reverse complement strand
CTTTCCGTCGTCATTTATGGCCAGAAGAAGTGGCTTTAAAACAAGAACAGAAGAAAGTAAAGCGTCTACGTATCCTTATGGTAGCGTTTGTCGTAGTTGCCTTAGTAGGTGGTTGGTTGCTTGGCTCAGTACTGCCATTATCTTCACTCGCACCTGCGCGTAAGAATGTGGTGAATAATCTTCCTTTGAATTCTGATGAGAAAATCAATGGTGTTTTACAGGTGATGGAGAATGATTGGTTTTTTGCGGATCAAGTAGAAAATATTGATACGAAATTAACAGACCAAGCTCTAAAGGGTATTACAACCAATGATGTTGATAAGCATACAGAATATATGACGGCTGATGAGATGAAGCAGTTTACAGATTCTATCAACCGTAATTATGTAGGGATTGGTGTACAGTTCTTACAGGCCAATGGAATCAATATTATCGAGCGTGTCTTCCGTAATTCACCAGCGGATAAAGCAGGTGTAAAAGCTGGAGATATCATGAATAAGGTCAATGGTGAATCACTCACTAGTAAGACAACAGAAGAAATCAAGAATCTAGTACAGGGTGATAGTGGTACGGATGTAACGATTGAATTCATCCGTCAGGAACAACCTCTTGAGATAACAATTACTCGTGCAGCTGTCAGTGCAACTGCGTTTGGAGAGATTCTAAGTGATAATACAGGTTACTTACAGATTTATCAGTTTGGTGAAAATACAACTAATGAAGTAAAGGCATACCTAGATGATTTCAAGAATGCGAATGTATCAAATATCGTGATTGACTTACGTGATAACGGTGGTGGATATCTAACCGCATTACAAGGTATTGCGTCATATTTCTTGCCAAAGGATACGCTTGCGATGAAGCAAGTGTATGCGGATGGTACGACGGAAGAAATCCGTACAACAGATGGTATGTATGACAACATCAAGAAGATTGCCATCTTAGTAAATAAGAATACAGCGAGCGCATCGGAAGTACTCACAATGGCACTCAAGGAACAACATCAGGATGTAACAGTACTTGGCGTAACAACCTATGGTAAGGGTACAGTACAGGTA
>CALEMV010000419.1 GCA_937910655.1 uncultured Solobacterium sp. | reverse complement strand
CGTCGGCAGCGTCAGATGTGTATAAGAGACAGGTTAGCAATAATCGATGAATTCTCCTGTAACTTTTCAAATGACTTAATACCTAGGTTATATCCCATATGTGTCCAAACAATGCGTAGTAACCAGATAATGAGATAACATGCAAAGAAGATAATTGGACCTAAGATTAATCCTTGTGAAGCAAAGGAACATGAGATACCAGCGATAATTGGTAATAGTGTAAACCAGAAAATCGCATCACCAATACCGGCGATAGGACCAAATAGTGCGAGTTTTAAACCTTTGATGGTATCACGATTTTCATGTTGTTCTTCTAATGAAACTAATAACCCCATTAGAAATCCAACTAAGTTAGGATGTGTATTGATAAACTCCATGTTATCTACCATTGCGGCAGATAGCCCTGCTTTATCATCTTTATAAATCTTCTCTAACGCAGGAAGTTGTGCATATAGCCAACCTGCAGCTTGCATTCTTTCATAACTGAAACCAGCTTGTAATAATGATGAGCGAATTGCAAGATTTGTAATATCTTTCTTTGTTAGTACACGTTTAGATTCCGACATGGTCGTCACCTCCATCCACCTTCAAATTTTTAACTGCTTCTTTAATCTCTTCCTGACGTTGCTTTGCATTATAGAAATCAAATAATGCAAAGGCTGTACCCATTAATGCGACTGGAAGTAAATTCTTCATGTCGATAAAGCATACTGCTAAGAAACCTGCAATAAAGTATGGAATGTACTTTGGCTTCATCATAACATTTAGTAACATTCCAAAACCGATAGCCGGTAAGATTCCACCCGCAACAGTTAAACCATGTGTCAAGAATTCAGGCATTTGATTAACTAGTGCACTCATCGCATCCTGCGCTAAGAATGTACATGCAAATACAACCACTCCATAGAGTAGTGCTACGATACCTGTCATCAAAAGGTTCATCTGTGCAATCTTCTTTGTATCGCCATTTTCTGCCGCCTTATCACATACTCCCATAAAGAATGAGAATGAAGAATAGCAGAATAATACAACATATTGCATTAAGAATGAGAATGGTAAGCAAAGTCCGAGTGCAGCTTGTCCATCAACATTTGTTGAATAGGCAATTACTGTACACATTACACCCGCTAGAATTGGGTTTGGTGGCTGTGTTCCACCTGCAGGTGTTAATCCAGCAAATGCTAGTTCTGTTAAAGCACCAGTTGTTAAACCTAGTTTTACATCTCCAAGAATCATACCTGTAATTGTAGAAACGATTAGTGGTCGGAAGATAAAGAATGATTCCAACCAGAAATCGATGCCGAAGATCATTGCAGCGATTGATAATAACAATCCCTGTATAAATGTAATTTCCATATTGATTTCCTC
>CALEMV010000418.1 GCA_937910655.1 uncultured Solobacterium sp. | reverse complement strand
GTATCGTAAAGGAACTTGTAGAGAATGCTATTGATGCGGGTAGTACTCGTATTGAGGTCAATATCACAGAAGGTGGTATCCAACGATTGAGTGTTATCGACAATGGCTGTGGTATGGATGCACAGGATGCACAACTCTGTTTTGGTCGTCATGCGACATCAAAGATTCAATCACAGAATGATTTGTGGTCGATTCATACGTTGGGATTTCGTGGTGAAGCACTACCGTCAATCTCTTCAGTATCTAGAATGGTACTGAGTACATCAGATGGTAAGGATGCGACAAGAGTTATCGTTGCCTATGGCAATATGGAGAGTGTCACACCATATCCATGTAATCAAGGAACAGAGATTTCGGTAGAAGGTCTGTTCTATCAGACACCTGCACGTCTGAAGCATATGCGTTCAGCTGCGTATGAAGCATCTCTCATTCAAGATGTTGTTTCTAAGTTTGCCTTGTCTCATCCAGAGATTGCATTTATCTTGCGTAGCGATGATCGAGAATCCTTCCGTACAAGTGGACAGGGAAATCTTTTAGAAGTTGTATATCAGGTGTTTGGTAGAATGGCTGCAGAGAATGCTATTCCAGTGGAATTTAATGACTTTGACTACGCTGTAAAAGGCTATCTCATTAAGCCAAGTATTACACGTGCGAGTCGTACAGGTATGAATCTATTCCTGAATGGTAGAATGGTAAGAACTTATAAATTATATAAAGCCGTACAGGATGGGTATGAAGATTTTATCGTAAAAGGTCGATATCCAATTTGTATACTAGATATTTCAATGGATCCACATCTTTTAGATGTAAACGTACACCCTTCTAAATGGGAAGTACGTTTATCAAAAGAGATTCAATTAGAAACACTCATTAAAAACAATATCGCAAATATGTTGCGTGGCACTGTTCTTGCGCCTGAAGCGGTAGTGCGTGAAGCTAGACAAGAATACTATCAACCAATATCTTTCGATACAGACCGTTTGATTCAGGAGGCAGAGTATCGTAAAGAACAAGAGCGCAGACAAACTGTTATTCAACCAGTCGTTTCTACAGAACAAGAAGTTAAAGTTGAGAAACAAGAAATTACTTTAGAAGAAGAAATCAAGGA
>CALEMV010000417.1 GCA_937910655.1 uncultured Solobacterium sp. | reverse complement strand
TGTTTTTGTGTAGATGACTTTATTATCAGCTGTAAATGTAATTGTGGCTTGAATATTTTGGTCGTATAGCTCTGCTGAGAATTTCTTTGGTAAATCAATTTCATATGTACATTCTACATTTGCAGGTAAATCGAGTGTAATATCTTTATCCATCTTTACATCGATATTTGCAGTATGCATGAATGATTTATATTCAATTGTTGAAACAACATCATTGGTTTTAAGAATTGTTTTCTTCTGCCAAGAAGATAAATTCTTTAAGCTGGTTTGTGCATCACTTAAGTTGGAGTATTGTTCAACGCTAGTGCTTGCACCAGCGGTTACAGCAATGATATTCATATCATTGACAGTTGCCCAATAGGCGATACATCTACCGGCTTGTAGTGTATAACCGGTCTTACCACCAGACAGATTTGTTAAATCGTATCCATATGTATCCGCATAGGCCCAAATCGTACTAGCAAGTGGGATACCAAATGGATAATAGGTTGTGGCTTGAGTTGTGTATTCCTTTGTGGAGAAAATCTCTTTAAAGGTTGGATTTTGTAATGCATAACGTAATAACTTTGACATATCCTCAACCGTAGAATATTGGCCATCACGGTCAAGACCATGTGCACTCTTGAAGACAGTGTGATTCATTCCTAATTCCGCTGCTTTATCATTCATCATTTGATAGAACTTTTCAAAGCTACCACCGATCCGTAATGCAAGTGCGTTTGCGGCATCTGCAGCAGATGGAACAGCAGCAGCGTAACATAGGTCTAGTAAAGAGGCCACGTCGCCACTGATATATCCTGCAACACTTGCTTGTTCTTCATATAGTCCTGCAAGCATTTCATCTGTAATTGTGATGTTTTCGTTGAGTGAAGAACTGTTTTCGATTGCTAGAAGTACAGTCATCATCTTTGTAAGAGATGCGATACTAATTTGTTCATCCTGCTTCTTTGCGTCCAGGACTTGTCCTGTATCTGCATCTAGAAAGATATAGTTTGTACTATAAAGGTTTCTACCTAAATCAAAAGCATCTTCTCTAGCGCTAGCTGGTAATAGTGTTGTTAAGGTAATCAATAGTGTACATGTAATTGCAAATAATCTTGTCATTAATTTCTTCATGAGTCTATTATATCTTAGACTATGGAAAGATTCCCATTAAGTTTTTAAGTATGATATAACCTTATATAGAATAGAAGAGGGCTACTATGGAAAAAATCGCTAGTTTTACAGTCAATCATCTCATTTTAGAACCTGGTATATATGTATCTCGTCAAGATCATTTTAATGATGTGACGATTACTACGTTTGACTTAAGAATGACAACACCGAATAAAGAACCGGTGATGAATACTGCAGAAATGCATACAATAGAGCACTTAGGTGCTACGTATTTACGAAATAATCCTGTTTGGAAAAATCGTATTGTTTATTTTGGCCCGATGGGTTGTCGTACAGGTTTCTATTTACTGTGCGAAGGGAATTTAACTTCGAAGGAAATCGTTCCACTTGTAAAAGGATTATTTGAATTTGTACGTGACTTTGAAGGAGCTATCCCTGGTGCAGAAGCTCGTGATTGTGGTAACTATTTAGACCAGAATTTACCGATGGCAAAGTATCTTGCCAATCGTTATTTAGAGAATACAGTAAAGGAGATTGACGAGGCACACCTCGTGTACGCAGAATGATGAGAGTAGGTATTATTGGCGCGATGGATGTGGAAGTAACATCTATCAAAGAACGTATGACAATCGATAAGATTGAACAAGTCGGAGATAACACATATTGTTTAGGGAAGATTGGTGGTACGGAAGTTGTTGTCGCAAGATGTGGTATTGGTAAAGTCAATGCTGCAATTTGTGCTACAACCATGTGTGTAAAGTATGATGTTACACATATTCTAAATACGGGGATTGCAGGATCTTTGGATAATCAAATTAATATTGGAGATATCGTTGTTTCTACTGATGCTGTATATCATGATTTTAGTGTAGAACCATTTGGTTATCCTGCTGGAATGGTACCTGGCAGAAAGACAATCTCTTTTACGGCTGATGAAACGCTTCGCAAGTTGGTCGTTGATAGTATTCAAAAGGTCGCTCCAGAAATTCAAGTCTTTGAAGGACGTGTTGCCAGTGGTGATATCTTTGTAGCACAAAAAGAAAAGAAAGATTGGATTATTTCTAACTTTGATGCAAAGTGCTGTGAGATGGAAGGTTGTGCAATTGCGCATGTTGCAACGGACTATCATGTTCCATTTGTAATTGTACGTGCAATCTCTGATAAAGCAGATGAAGAAAGTACAATATCTTATGAGGATTTTGAAGCACAGGCAGCTGAGCATTGTGCAAACTGTCTCTTATAC
>CALEMV010000416.1 GCA_937910655.1 uncultured Solobacterium sp. | reverse complement strand
CAGATAAGTACTTCTTATGTACTGCAACAACATAAGTATATTCATCAAACCATGAATCAGATGCGATGAAGTAACCCTTGTTACCAATCTTTTCTCCCCAAGAGTTTTCAATCTTCCAACGAGTTGGTTTTTCATCCACAAGATTTACACCAGTTAATACCATCGCATGGTTCATTGCGGATTCCTTATAGTCTAGCATCTCAGCCTTTGTCATATCCAATTGCATATCTAATGTATTAGCATAGTCATACTGTGCATTATCCCAAAGACCTGTATCACGATCAGCATCCTTACCACAATCACAACCAAACCATACTGGATAACCATCCTTCATCTGTGCAATCGCAGCTGCTTTTAATTCATCCATTGGTAAGTTTAGTAACTTTACCTGTTCTCCATCAACGACATTCCCTAAATACTTAACCGTATATGTCTTATGGAATGGCTTATCTGCAGTAGGTCCATGAATCACACTGATATAATCAGATAAATCAATTCCTAAGTTTGCATAGAAATCTAATGGCTTTACATGATATTCCGCATGATAGTTACCATCTTTATCGTTGTATTCGAATGTAAATTCCTGTGGTGGTAAGCCAAAACAAGAGGCAATCAAACCATAGATTTCCTTGAGTGCTGTTTCCTTTAATGCTGGAATTTCATCCTTCTTACCTGCTTGAGCTAACTTGCGACTATCCACCGCAAACTTACGTAAACGACGGTTAAGAATCGCATTCATCTTAGACGTATGAGAACCTTGGTAAGTATCAGGCATCGCACTCTTTGGTGCAATACCATACTTCTTGACAAGGCTTACTAACATGTTCCACTGGCCACCATCACCAACAGCCCACTCTAATAAGAAACGCATATTATCGCTTCCTACAGGACCATCAATTTCCTGTAGTGTACACTCCATAAACCAGTTTGCCTTTTCTAGTTTGTCGTAGAAAGCAATATAGTTCTGTGATAACTCAAACTCAGCCATGTTATATTTCTTTGCAATAAGTTCTCTTAAAACATTCATGGAAGAGAAAATCCAACAACGACCAGATTGGTATTGATTTGTGACTGGCATTGTTTTTAAATCAATTGAGAAGATATTAGGATTATTTCTTTCTGCATCAAAATTACGACTAATTGTACCAATATCATTCTTCACCAAGGCATTGCGAACAACTCTTGCCTTTTCATCTTTTAAATAATTCTCACGTAATGTATCAATTTTCTGTAATGTTACAGGATTCATATTAGACATATCAATTACCTTCTTTCTATGTAGTATGTTATAACTAACTCACCTATTTTTCAATCGATAAACACTGATGAAATATTAACTTTTCGCAGAGAACTCTAGTTTACAGTGTGGGCAATGAATGACAATTTCTCCCTTACCCCTAGGAACACGTACAAGTTGAAAGCAACGTTTGCATACAAAGTACTTATAATCTTTATTTGTAACATTATTTTGAATCGCTTTCATTTGTCTTGTGACAAAGCGATTGGTATCTTGATACTTACGATTTTCAATACTTCGCTTTGTGATATTTCGTGATGTAAAGCGGTACAAAAATATACCAAAGATTACTAGTACAAGTAGTGCTGGTATACTATTTTTTACAAATAATCCCAATACCAAAATAACGATCATCAATACCAGCAAATGTGTATTGAGACGGTCCATGCCATAACTTCTTCTAAGACGATATTGTATTTGTTCAAACAAACGATTTCTTCTTTTCATATATACTTCCTATTCTAATGACAGGATTATATCACTTCCTACATACAATCGATACGATGACGAAATACTTCTTCTAATAAAGTACGATAGTTTTGAAATCGTCTTTGTAGTGTCCGTAAGGACATATGATATTGGTATGCAATATCTTTCTGTCGTATTCCATCAATGTAGTACGACACAAACATATCCATTGCCATCTTTCCATGCACTACCTTCATGTAATGCATCATTTTCTCTACTTGTTCTACTTGTTTTAAAACAGCTTGGTATTGTTTCTGAAGCGTTTCATCTGTTGATGATCGTTTCATCTTTATTTCAAGTGCTTGTTGTAGTTGTTTTTGTAGTGGATATGCTTTACATAAATCTCTAAAATAATCTTTCCTTCTAGACATAATACCCTCCACTTTTTCTATACACTTTTATTTAAATCTTCCCATAGAAAAAGCTGAGTATTCCTCAGCTAGAAAGTTAGTTCTTTCCCTGTTAATAGATGGTACGCTTCCAAGTACTTCGCAATTGTCTTATCAATAACTTCCTGTGGTAAGCAGTAATCACTATTAGGATTTTGTTTTAACCAGTCTCTAACAAACTGTTTATCGAAGGATGGCTGTCCTT
>CALEMV010000415.1 GCA_937910655.1 uncultured Solobacterium sp. | reverse complement strand
CGGGTCATCGAGAGCATGGTTTTCCATCGCTCTCCCTTTTTTTATACTTTTTATGGGTTTAGATGTTATAATATTATCCATGAAAAGCATAGATAAATATCAATCACGAATCCGCATACTGATTGGTCTTTTTTCAATTTTGTTTGGTGTCTTATTTATTTTATTATTTAAGTTAATGTTCTTTACACCACGTACTTTATCTGAAAAAGATTGCCAAGATTGTTTATCAGTTATTCAGTCGAGTCAGGATAGTTCTGCAGAGACTACGCCAAGCCCTAGTCCTACATCAACACCTACTCCAACTCCTGAAGCTACTGTTGAACCAACAGTTGATACGACGACTGTATCTTCTATTCAGAAGATTACAAATAAGAATCATCCAATTGATCCTGGATATATCCCGGCTGACTTAACTAAAGTGAATGTTAATTCCAATGGTACACAATACTTACGTAGTGAAGCTGCAACTGCATTAACAAACATGTTTGAGGCAGCTCGTAAGGATAATATCAATTTATACCTAGTGAGTGGTTATCGTTCATATGAGCAACAGCTAGAATTGTATAATACTTATGTATCAACTGACGGTAAGGCATTAGCTGATCAATATGATGCGATTCCTGGTGCTTGTGAACATCAACTTGGTTTGGCGGTCGATTTATCTGATGATAATCGGAATCATGATATTGATGATTCCTTTGAATCAACAGCCGCGTATCAGTGGTTATTAAAGCATAGTTATGAGTACGGATATATCTTCCGCTTCCCTCGTGGAAAAGAAGCGATTACGGGTATTGCCTATAATCCATGGAGTTTTAGATATATCGGTGTTGAAGAAGCAAAGAAAGTTTATGATTCAGGGCTTACATTAGAAGAGTTTTATAAAGTGACAGATTAAGGAAAGATATCATCTTTCCTTTATGTTTTTTTTAAATTTAGTGTAAAATAGTCAAGTGTCTTTTTGGAGGTAAAAATGGTTAAGCAATTAATGAAAAGTATTCGTGAGTTTAAACTAGCAACAATACTAACACCAACCTTTGTAATAGGTGAAGTTATCATTGAGGCATTGATTCCATTTTTAATATCCTTATTAATCAATGATATTAAAGCAGGTTGTGATTTATCAGTGATTTTAGGATATGCATGGAAGTTAGTTGCCTTATCACTACTCTCACTATTATGTGGATACTTAGCAGGTATCTATTGTGCAAAGGCTAGTACAGGATTTGCGCGTAACTTACGTTATGATATCTTCACTAATATCCAGAAATTTTCATTTTCAAATATTGATAAGTTCTCATCTGCATCACTCGTTACGCGATTAACGACTGACATTCAAAATGTGCAGATGGCATTTATGATGATTATTCGTACTGCTGTACGTGCTCCACTCAATTTAATATTCTCCTTTACAATGGCATATATTATGGGTGGGACAATGGCAGTTATCTTTTTAATTATCATTCCTTTCTTAGGCATTGGTTTATATCTAATCGTTAGATCAGTTATGCCTATCTTCAAGAAGGGATTTCCTCTATTTGATAAGATTACACGTATTGTAGAAGAAAATGTAAAGGGTATTCGTGTTGTGAAATCCTTTGTGCGTGAAGACTTTGAAATTAACAAATTTGATGAAACATCAAATGATATTCGTAAAATGTTTACACGTGCAGAGCAGATTATCGCTTTGAATAACCCATTAATGCAGATAAGTATTTATGCAGTTATGTTGTTTGTATTGATGTTTGGCTCTGAAATGATTATCAAAACAAATGGTACAAGCTTAGACGTAGGACAGTTATCTACTTTGATGACTTATGGGTTCCAAATCATGGTTTCCTTAATGATGTTATCGATGGTATTTGTGATGATTACTTTCTCTGAAGAATCAAGCAAGCGTATTGTTGAGGTATTAAATGAGAAGAGTTCTATCACTTCAAAGGAAAATGCAATTACTGAAGTGAAGGATGGTTCTATTGACTTCGATCATGTTCGTTTCAAATATTCACCTACAGCAGAAAGACCAGTTCTTGAGAATATCGATGTCCATATTAAATCTGGTGAAACGATTGGTATCATTGGTGGAACAGGTTCCGCAAAATCTTCTTTTGTACAGTTGATTCCACGTCTATACGACGTTACTGAAGGTACAGTTCGGGTTGGTAAAGAAGATGTTAGAGACTATGACCTTGTGACATTACGTGATTCTGTTGCGATGGTGTTACAGAAGAACGTATTATTCTCAGGTACGATTGCGGATAATATCCGTTGGGGTAATAAGGATGCAACATTAGAAGAAGTGAAACATGTATGTCATTTGGCTTGTGCAGATGAGTTTATCGAACAGATGCCAGATGGGTATGATACTTGGATTGAACAGGGTGGAACAAATGTCTCTGGTGGTCAGAAACAAAGACTCTGTATCGCAAGAGCACTCTTAAAACAACCTAAGATTTTAATTATGGATGATTCAACCTCTGCTGTAGACACAAAGACAGATGCAATCATCCGTAAAGCAATGAGAGAATATATTCCAGAAACAACAAAGATTATCATTGCTCAAAGAACTTCATCTGTAGAAGACGCAGACCGTATCATCGTTTTAGATGGTGGTAAGATTGATGCGATTGGTACAAGTGAAGAACTACTAAAGACAAATCAAATCTACCGTGAAGTTTATCTATCTCAGAATAAACAAGGTACTGAGGAAATTGTGGAAGAAGGAGGTGTTCGTTAATATGAATCAGAAACAAACGAATCGTAAAAAGTCCTTCAAGAGAATTGTGAAGATGGTAGTATCATACTACCCAGTTCTATTCCCACTGATTGTGTTATTAATTATTATCAACGCAGTCTTGGGTGCACTACCTTCCATTTTCCAGCAGAATGTCATCGCTGTATTACAACAAGCGTGGGAGCAAGGTTGGACTTGGGAAGTTACAAAACCATATATTGTCGAGTTAGTTGGAACACTTGCGCTAGTGTATCTTATCGCATTAATTATCGGCATTGTATATACACAGTTAATGGCGTTCTTTACACAGGGCGTTCTACACAAGATACGTAAAGAAGTATTTGCACATATGCAGAAACTGCCTATTCGTTATTTTGATACACATCCGCACGGTGACATCATGTCTCACTATACAAACGATATCGATGCAATGCGTCAGATGATTTCTCAGAGTTTCCCACAGCTATTGATTTCGATCGTTACAATCATCACAATTATCGCTATCATGTTCTATTACAGTATTCCAATGGCATTAGTTATCTTAATTGGTGCTGCAATTTCCATTGAAATTACACGTAAGCTTGGTGGTCTTTCTGCGAAGTACTTCATCTTACAACAAAAGGCAACTGGCAAGACGGAAGGTGTCATTGAAGAGATGGTAAATGGACAAAAGGTAATTAAAGTCTTCAACCATCAAGCAGAGGCAGAAGAAGCCTTCAATCGAGCAAATGATGAACTCTTTGAGGCTTCTAATACCGCAAACCGATATTCCAATATCTTGATGCCAGTATTAAATAACGTAAACTACCTAATCTATGTATTTGTAGCAGTGGCAGGTGGTATCTTTATTCAAGAGAAATTTGCAAACTTCTCAATTTCAGGATTGCCATTTTCAATTGCGGTTGTAGTGCCATTCTTAGGAATGTCACGTCAGTTTGCTGGTATGATTCAGCAGATTTCTCCACAGATTAACTCAATCGTAATGGGCTTAGCAGGTGCGGAGCGTGTATTTGAACTCCTTGATCAAGAGCCTGAAGTAGATGATGGAATTGTTACACTTGTTAACGCAACAGAAAAAGATGGCGAGCTAAAAGAAACAAATGAACAGACTGAAATTTGGGCTTGGAAGTATCCACATGAAGATGGCACAGTAACATATACAAAGGTTGCGGGTGATGTTCGTTTTGCAAGTGTAGACTTTGCATATAATCCAGATAAAATGATTTTGCATGATGTAACCCTATTTGGCAAACCTGGTCAAAAGATTGCCTTTGTCGGTGCGACAGGTGCTGGTAAGACAACAATCACAAATCTGATTAACCGTTTCTATGACATCGCAGATGGAAAGATTCGTTATGATGGTATTAATATCAATAGAACACAAGATATTCCGCAAGACTATAGCGGTTACATGGGAGTACCAATAACTTTTCTGCATAAATTTAATCCTCGTCAATTCGAAATTATTAAGTTCCGAAAAGGAGACGATGATAAAGATTTATCAATCAATGGAAAGTGTCCATATTTTAGGATTATAATAAGACGCAAGACACTTACACCTAAAAATAAGGAGTCTGTAAAAAAATACCAGTCTGTGCCATTATATAAATAATGGGGATGCTATTGGAGAAGCTCTGTTGCTGTTTACGTATAAAGTCAAAGTGATACCCTTGCAGGGGAACGGCTGCACGGAATTAGGTGCTTGAATTCACAGCTTCACATAGTCCTTTTTTCGAGCAAAGCTTTCAACTACTTGTCTTCGGAGTTCATACAAATAAAAAGCGGGGCAAAACACAAATCATTAACTTGATAACTTTCAATCTATAAGTAGGATTCTTCTAAAGGCAAAGAAAAGACCATTTCTTT
>CALEMV010000414.1 GCA_937910655.1 uncultured Solobacterium sp. | reverse complement strand
ATGTCAATGATGGAATCTATAAAGCATGCGTCCACTTTGGGTGGATAACGGAGGAAAAACAATGAATTTAACAGTTCCTGATTTAACCATTGCATGCATGATTGTTTCATGTGTGATTGCGTTTGGCTTACCAATTCTTTTAACACTGTACTTTCACAAAAAGAAAGGCGAGTTTATTCCGATGATTGTGGGTATCGCAGTGATGTTTGTGTTTGTATTTACATTAGAAGCAGCAGTCAATCAAACAATCTTTAAGAGCACAATTGGCGAAACCATTCGTAATAACAAGGTTTTATATGCAGTCTATGGAGGTTTAATGGCGGCTGTGTTTGAAGAATGTGGAAGATGGATTGCATATCGTACGATATTAAAGAATCGTATGGGAAATGATTCTAACGCACTTATGTATGGTGTAGGTCATGGTGGATGTGAAGCAATCATGATAGTAGGTTTTATGATGTTAAACTACATCACAATTTCTATCATGATGAACAAAGGCACAATTGGTGATACACTCAGTCAATTGGATTCTACTACACTTGCGAAGATGCAGTTAGCGATGCAAACGCTATCGACAACACCATCTTATGTATTCTTATTAAGCGGTGTAGAACGCATATCTGCCTTAATGGCACAAGTTTCTTTATCTGTACTTGTTTGGTTTGCGGTGAAGTTTAAGCACAAGAGATATTTCTTTCTGGCATTACTCTTCCATTTTGTGATGGATGCAGGAACTGTTCTTTTACGTAGTCAAATTGAAAGTATTATTCTAGTAGAGGTATTTATCTTTATTGTGGCCGCAATCATCGTCTTTGTGGCATATAACGTTTGGTGTCATTTTCATACGACTTCTGTAAAGAAATAAAATCTTGCGAAGAATTCCAGCTTATGGTATCATTTAACGGCACATGTAGTGCGTCACTGTTCCGCTGATATGGTTTAGGTTCATGAGCAGCTGATCAATCGTAAAAGGAGAAAAGAAAATGAAGTTGAATTTAGTAGAAAAGATTACAAAGAGTCAGCTACGTACAGATGTTCCTGATTTCAAGTCAGGTGACACAGTTAAGGTAAACGTACGTATTAAGGAAGGTCAAAAGACACGTATTCAGGCTTATGAAGGTGTTGTAGTTGATCGTTCTAACGGTGGTATCGGCGCAACATTTACAGTTCGTAAGATTTCCAACGGTGTAGGTGTACAGAGAACATTCCCAGTTCATTCACCAATCATCGAAAAGATTGAAGTAGTTCGTTATGGTAAGGTTCGTAGAGCTAAGCTCGGCTACCTCAAGGGATTATCTGCTAAGAACGCTCGTATCAAGGAAGATCGTCGTAAGTAGTCTACAAAGAGAGAAATTATTCTCTCTTTTTTTTGATATAATACTCAATAGTAGGTACATGATATGAATACGGATATGAATAAAGATCAAGAAATGCTTGATGAAACAAGAGTTATGGAACGATTGACAGATGAGACAACTGTCATCGATATGGAAAAAATCAGAAATGAACAAAACCAACCAAAGAAGAAAGATGATAAAGAAGAAAGTACACTTTTTTCTTTCTTGAAAGAAGTATTTATTTCTTTTGCGGTGGTATTGATTGTTGTGAACTTTGTGGTAAGACCAATACAGGTAAAAGGTAGTTCCATGTATAACACATTAGAAGATGGTTATTTTGGATTCTCTGATTTACTTGGTTATCGCTTAACAGGGTTAAAGCGTTTTGATATTGTCATTGTTTATCTAGCAGAAAAGAAAGAATATCTCATCAAGCGTGTCATTGGCTTACCTGGTGAGACAGTCGAATATCGTAATAACCAACTCTATATAAATGGTGAGCCAGTAGAAGAACCATTCTTAGATGAGTCCTATACAAGTACGTATCCAGGCTCATTTACTGGTGATTTTAAAACGGAGAAGCTTGGTGAAGATGAATACTTCTGTATGGGAGATAATCGACCACATTCTTCTGACTCACGCTACTATGGCGCATTCCACAAGTCTGATATTGTATCCAAGGGTGTGTTTGTAATCTATCCATTTAAGGCATTTGGAGTATACACATGGTAAAGATTCAGTGGTATCCAGGACATATGGAAAAAGCCCGTCGTGAGATGACGGAACGTTTGAAGTCTGTTGATATGTTGATAGAGTTACGTGATGCTAGAATTCCTGAGGCATCTGTCAATCCAATGTTAAAGCAGATGGCACAGGGGAAACCTCGCTTAATTGTTCTATCAAAAATTGACATGGCAGATCCAGTTCAGACAAAAAAATGGGTAGAATATCTAAACCAAGGCGAAAATGCATGCCTAGCATTGGATTTAATGAAAGATTCACAGTGTGGTAAAAAGATTATCCGCGAAGCAATCAAACTCATGGAAGAAAAGCGTCAGAAACAGATTGCTAGAGGAATACGCCCGCGTGCAGTTCGTGCGATGGCTTGTGGTATTCCTAACGTTGGTAAGTCGACGATGATTAATCGTATCAACGGTAAGAACTCATTAAAGGCAGCAGATAAGCCAGGTGTAACACGTTCCTTAACATGGCTACACGCAGATCCAAATTTAGATTTATTGGATACACCAGGTGTACTATGGCCAAAGTTTGATGATGAAAAGACAGGTTCTTTACTTGCGGCACTTGGTTCAATCAATGATGATATTTTAGACCGTAAGATGGTAGCGATGGATGCTATTCACTATATTCAAGACCTTTATCCAAACTTATTGGAAGAAATTTATGAAAGTGGCGAAGTCAATCCAAATGGTATGTTAAAGGCGATAGCGAAAAAGAGAAACTTACTGAAGGCAGATAGTGAACTAGATGTAAAGCGTGCTGCAGAGTTATTTTTAACAGAACTACGCCATGGAAAACTAGGTAGATTAACATTGGAGAGAGTCAATGAAGAGTCAGAAAGTTTGCCCGAATGAATATGAACATCAATATTGGCCGCTTGAAAAAGTGATTGTTGGTATTGATGAAGCAGGACGAGGACCACTTGCAGGACCTTTAACAGTTGCAGGTGTCATCTTTCCAATCGGATATGAAAATCCAGATATCTATGATTCTAAATCTATCAGTGAAAAAAAGCGTGCTGCGCTATTTGAACAAATACAAGAGGATGCGCTTTGGTTTGAAATCATTCAGGTATCACCAGAAGATATTGATAAATACAATATCTATCGTGCAGATCAGCTTGCAATGGAACAAATTGCTATCCATTCTAACGCGGAAGTTGTTTTAACAGATGCGATGCCATTACTGATTGAAGGAAGAGAAATCATTCCACTGGTAAAGGGCGATCAAAAATCTATCTCTATCGCAGCCGCAAGTATCCTTGCGAAGGTCACAAGAGATCGTGCAATGCTAGAGTACGATAAAGAATATCCAGAGTATGGCTTTGCTAAACACAAAGGCTATCCAACTAAGCAACATATGGAAGCCTTACATACTTATGGAGTAACCAAGATTCACCGCAAGAGTTTTGGCCCTGTTAGGGAAGAATACATGAAGATAAAATTGTTCTAGGGAACAATCAAGAAACTCTTCTATAAATAGGTAGGAGAGTTTTTATATGGACAAAAGAAAAAAATTAGCTACACTATCAGTAATGTACCAAGGAGATTGGGATAAAATTGCGAAAGCTTTACAAGATGATGTACAAGCAATTGACATTCCAATCAAAGACTCGTATATTACAATTTACGACAGTGAGTATCCCGATAGTTTACGAAAATTACGCTTTCCTCCATGGGTTTTATTTTATTGTGGAGATATTTCGTTGTTGCGTAAACCTATGTTAACGATAATCGGTAGTCGTGAGATGAACAGTTACGCAAGGTGGTTAGTCGAAGAAAGTGTAACGCACTTAAAAGATCGTTTTGTGTTAGTTTCTGGACTTGCCAAAGGTGTTGATGGATATGTACATACTATGGCAATACAAGGTGGTCATACGATTGCGGTTATCGGTAGTGGCTTAGATATTCACTATCCATATGAAAATGAACATCTCTATCAGCAGTTACAGAAAACAGATTTAATATTGAGTGAATATCCATCCGGTACGGGTGTACGCAAGCATCACTTCCCATGGCGCAATCGTATTCTAGCAGCGCTTGGAGAAAGTGTAATTGTGATTGCGGCCAAGATACGTTCGGGTACGATGTGTACAGTAAATGAAGCTATCGCATTAGATAAGGATATCTATGTATTCCCTCATTTATATCGTAGTGAACAAGGGATGGGTTGTAACAAATTAATTGCGGATGGAGCACAGATTTTATACGATACGATACAGATAAAAGAGATGATTCCGAAAAAAGATGATTGAAAAATCAGAATTTTTCGGCTATTCTTGGAAAAGAATTTTGCACAAGGAGGAACAAACATGAAAAACTTAGTGATTGTGGAGTCACCATCAAAGTCAAAGACAATTGGCAAATACCTAGGAAAAGACTATACCGTTATTTCTAGTAAGGGACATATTCGAGATTTAGCAACAAGAGGAAAAGAGGGTCTTGGTGTTGATGTAGAAAATGATTTTGCGCCAACATATGAAATTTCAAAGGATAAAAAGGAAACAGTAAAAGAACTACGCGCGGAAGCTGCTAAAGCACAGCGTGTGTACCTCGCAACCGACCCGGACCGTGAAGGTGAAGCTATTAGTTGGCATTTAGCGCAAGAACTAGGACTAGCTGAAGATGCAATCGACCGTGTTACTTTCCATGAAATTACTAAAAATGCAGTACAAGAAGCGTTCCAATCTCCACGTGCAATTGATATGGACCTTGTGCACTCCCAAGAAACAAGACGTATCTTAGACCGTATTATCGGTTTTAAGTTATCGAAATTATTACATAATAAGATTCGCTCCAAGTCTGCTGGTCGCGTACAATCAGTAGCTTTAAAGTTAGTTGTTGAACGCGAAAAAGAAATCCAAGCATTTGTTCCGGAAGAATACTGGACATTAGATGCGAAGTTTAACAAGGATAAAATTGATTTTTCCGCAAGCCTTGCAAAGATAAATGGTAAAAAAGCAGAATTAAAGACACAGCAAGAAGCCCAGAAAGCATATGATGCATGTCAGGGTAATTTCGTTGTGTCTAATATCAAGTCCACTACACGTAAGCGTGAAGCACGTCCGCCATTTATTACAAGTACACTTCAACAAGAAGCTTCCACAAAACTTTCCTTCTCTGCTAAACGTACGATGTCAATCGCGCAACGATTATATGAAGGTGTGGATGTAGGTAATGGACAAGAAGGTTTAATCACTTACATGCGTACAGATAGTACACGTCTATCAGATGTATATGTAAATGGTGCAAGAGAACTGATTCAAAATGAATATGGGAAACAATATTTAGGTACCTACCATGTAAGTAATGACGCAAATTCTCAAGACGCTCACGAAGCAATTCGTCCTACGAGTCTTGCCAATACCCCAGAAAAGTTAAAGGCACACTTAACAAGTGAACAATATAAGTTATATGCATTAATTTATGCACGTGCTTTATCATCCTTAATGTCTGCAGCGAAGTATGATTCACTCACATTGACACTCAGCCAAAATGGATACGACTTTACAGCTTCTGGAAGTACAATGAAATTTGATGGTTACTTAAAGGTATATGGTGAATATGAATCTGGTAAGGATGTAGTTTTACCATCCTTTGAAGAACAAGAGCAAATCGCTGCAAAGGAGCTGAAAGCGAACCAACACTTTACAGAACCACCAGTAAGATATACCGAAGCTAAGTTGATCAAGGCACTTGAAGAAGATGGCATCGGTAGACCTTCTACATATGCGATGATTATTGATACAATTCAAGCAAGAGGTTATGTAACACTAGAGAAGACTTCTGAAAGCAGTCGTACAAAAGTATTTAAACCAACGGAACAGGGTATCCTAACAACAGAGAAACTGGATGAATTCTTCCAAGATATTATCAATGTTCGTTATACCGCAAAGATGGAATCTACACTAGATGAAATTGCGGATGGTACAGCAGAAGAAGTCGCAACATTAAAAGAATTCTATAATCGTTTCCAACCACTCCTAGAACATGCATACGAAAACATGGAAAAGAAAGAGTTGGAAAAAGTTGGTGAAACTTGTCCAGATTGTGGGGGTGAACTTGTCTATCGTACCGGTAGATTTGGTAAGTTTATCTCTTGTTCAAACTTCCCTAAGTGTCGATATACAAGACAAATTGATAAACCAGAAAAAGAAAAGCCAGAACCAACAGGTAAGATGTGCCCGGATTGCGGTAGTGAACTACTAAAACGAAAGAGTCGTTATGGAACATACTTCCTAGGTTGTTCCAACTTCCCTAAGTGTCATTACATGGAGAATCTAGAAGGAGAACGTATCGTTTCCAAGAAGGATAAAGCCAAGGCAGAAAAGGAAACGAAGACATCTGTTAAAAAGACAACAAAGAAGACAACTACAAAGAAAGCAGCCACTAAGAAAACGACTGCTAAGAAGACAACCAAAAAGACAACAACAAAACGTACAAAGAAAAACGAGGAATAACCAATGGATGTATCTGTAATCGGTGCAGGTTTAGCAGGATGCGAAGCCGCATATCAATTAGCCAAAAGAGGATTTTATGTTCGTCTCTATGAGATGAAGCCAGTGAAACATTCACCAGCGCATCACAGTGACGATTTTGCGGAATTAGTTTGTTCAAATTCATTACGCTCTGACGCACTTACAAATGCGGTCGGTGTTTTAAAAGAAGAAATGCGTCAGATTGGCTCTTTGATTATGCAAGTCGCTGATAACAACAAGGTTCCAGCAGGTAGTGCTCTAGCAGTAGACCGTGAAAAGTTTGCTAGGGAGGTTACAGAGATTGTACGCAATCATCCAAATATTGAAGTGATTGCGGAAGAGGTAACGAAGATTCCTGATGGGCCAACTATTATCGCAACAGGACCATTAAGTTCAGAAGGAATGGTGAATGCCATCGGTACTTTAATTGATGATCGTTATTGTTATTTCTATGATGCGGCAGCCCCAATCGTAACAGCAGAATCTATTGATTTTGATAAAGCCTATAAGAAGTCACGTTACGATAAGGGTGAAGCAGATTATATCAACTGTCCTATGACACGCGAAGAATTCGACGCTTTCTACATGGAATTAATCCAAGCAGAAACTGCCGAAGTACATGCCTTTGAGAAAGAAGTATTCTTTGAAGGTTGTATGCCATTTGAAGTTATGGCAAAACGTGGAAGAGATACCTTACTCTTTGGTCCAATGAAACCAGTAGGACTTGAACAAGAAGGTAAGAAGCGTCCTTACGCAGTTGTACAGTTACGTCAAGATAACGCACAAGCGTCCTTGTACAATATTGTCGGTTTCCAAACACACCTAAAATGGGGAGAACAAAAACGTATTATTCAGATGATACCAGGGCTTGAGAATGCAGAAATTGTACGCTATGGCGTCATGCATCGAAATACATATATCTGTTCACCAATCTATCTACGCGAAACGTATCAGTTTAAAGATAGAGATGACTTGTTCTTTGCAGGACAAATGACAGGTGTCGAAGGATATGTAGAATCCGCTGCATCAGGAATGCTAGCAGGTATTAATATGGCCCATGTACTAAAGGGTGAAGAACCAGTGGTACTTGGTGTAAATACAATGATGGGCGCAATGGCACATTATATTACGCACGCAGATCCAGATCACTTCCAACCAATGAACGCAAACTTTGGTATTATGCATCTAGAAGGTGAAGTGAAGAAGAAAGATCGTAAAGCTGCCTATGCTCCACAGGCTTTAAAAATCATTCAGGAGTTAAAAGAGAAGAATGGACTTTGAGAAATCATTGGATCGTTTCTTACGACAGATTGCCCGTGTTCGTACGGGATCAAAAGATACAGAAAACGCATATCGTCGTGATGTAGAGAGATTTCTAGAATATCTTCGTGAACATCACATCGATTCTTTTGAGCATGTCACAAAGACAGATGTCAGTGATTACTTTACACAATTACGAGATGGTGAGATTGGTGGTAAGCCACTTTCTAATAGTAGTTATGCCCGTAATCTCTCTTCTCTAAAATCTTTTTATCGATACTTAAATCGTTTTGAAGGAATCAAAGCCAATCCAGTACGCATCTTTAAGGGTGGTTCTATCCGTCGTAAGCTACCTGAATTTTTAACGTTTGACCAAATGGAAACGATGTTAAATCAATTTGATTTACAAGATCCTGTGCAAATACGCAATCGCTGTATCATCGAAGTTATGTATGCATGTGGGTTACGTGTCAGTGAATGTGCAGGTTTAAAAATATCATCCATCAATCTAGCGGAAGGTTTCTTAACGGTACTTGGTAAAGAGAGTAAAGAAAGAATGGTTCCATTCTATCCAAGATGTAAACAGCTAATCCAATACTATTTGAATAATGCAAGAGGGATATTCATGGAGAAGACTGCAGAACACGATATTCTCTTTGTGAATCAAAATGGTAGACCAATCTCTGCTAGAAGTATTCAGCTCATCTGTGAAAAAGCAGGGGAAGACGCAAATCTTCCAATCCATATCCATCCCCATATGATACGTCATAGCTTTGCGACACATATGTTGGATAATGGTGCAGATTTACGTATCGTACAAGAATTATTGGGTCATGAAAATCTTGGTACAACACAAATCTACACCCACGTAACACAAGATCGACTCCGCAAAGTCGTGGATGAAGCACATCCACACTCCAAGAGTGCAAAATAAGAAAGAGGTAAATATGATTACAGATTCATTTGATACTAGCGATGTATTTATTTCGCCAGAAAAATTGTATCCACAAAGTTCAGAAACATTAGATGTTTGTATCGGTATCTTCTCGCACAAGGTAATGAATGAATTAATCACTTCTGGAGATTTAACAGAACTGCCTATGGAAAAGATGCCAGGATCTGCCAGTGGGAAATATGCGGTATACCGTTATAAAGATACAACGATCGGTATTTATCAAAATGAAGTGGGTGCAGTCGGTGCCAGTGGACTTATTGAAGAAATTTCAGTTATCTTCGGTGTAAAGAAGTTTATTATCTTTGGCTCATGTGGTGCATTAGTACAAATCCCAGAGGGAGATTGCATTATTCCTACGTATGCCTATCGTGATGAAGGTGTCAGTTATCACTACGCTCCAGCAAGCGATTATATTAGTGTGAAGAATGCAAATGTAATTGCCAAACTATTCGATGAACTAGGTGTTGAGTATATCTTTGGTAAAACATGGACAACAGATTGTTTCTATCGTGAGACAGTGAATCAGAAAAATAAGCGTGTTGAAGAGGGTTGTATCTGTGTAGAAATGGAATGTGCAGCGTTACAGGCAGTAACAGATTTTAGAGGATATGAGTTATACCAATTCTTATATACTGCAGATGATCTAAGTAAGTTAGAGTGGGCACCACGTATCCTTGGAGATAATGAAAGTAATGCAAGATTCCTATATTTCGATATTGCAGTAAAACTAGCGAAGAACTTGTTGTGAGAATAAATTGTGATTTGATAGAGATGACTATAGAATACTGGTACTAGTATTTAGGTATAGTCATCTTTTCGTAATAAATTATATGCTCGCACTATTCTTAAGAATTTCAATATCCC
>CALEMV010000413.1 GCA_937910655.1 uncultured Solobacterium sp. | reverse complement strand
GCCTTTGTCGGTGCGACGGGTGCTGGTAAGACAACAATAACAAATCTGATTAACCGTTTCTATGATATTGCGGATGGAAAGATTCGATATGACGGTATTAATATCAATAAGATTAAGAAGTCTTCCTTACGTAAGTCTTTAGGAATTGTGCTGCAGGATACTGTTTTGTTCACGGGCACTGTTATGGATAACATCCGCTATGGACGCTTAAGTGCATCAGATGAGGAATGTATCGCAGCCGCAAAACTTGCGGGTGCAGATGGCTTTATTCGCCATTTACCAGAAGGCTATCAAACAATGTTGAATGGTGATGGCTCAAATCTATCACAAGGTCAATGCCAGTTATTGGCAATTGCTAGAGCAGCAGTTGCCGACCCACCAGTTATGATCATGGATGAGGCTACTTCTTCCATCGATACACGTACAGAACAGATTGTACAAACTGGTATGGATCGTTTGATGAATGGACGTACTGTATTTGTGATTGCACACCGTTTATCTACCGTTAAGAATTCAAATGTAATTATTGTATTAGATCATGGACGTATTATTGAACGTGGTACACATGAAGAATTACTTGCTCAAAAAGGTCAGTACTACCAGCTATATACAGGTGCGTTTGAGTTAGAATAAAGTGAAAGGATATGAAATTTAACATTCATATCCTTTTTTGTCTGTTAATTTATCTAAGAAATGCATTAGTTTTATCACGGATGGATGCAATTGATTAAACTTCGGGTAAGCATAACTAATATAAAAATTTAACTTATCCTTCTTAACGAAAGGGATTTTGATTAATGAATTATCTGAATCATCAGTCGACATCTCTGTTAGAAGTGAGATTCCTAGGTTGTGTGAAACCATTTGCTTGATAAGGTTGATATCATCTGATTTAAAATAGATATTTGCTTGATAATCATATTTTGCATTAAGTAAATCAAAAGCCTTTAGGTGTACATTATGTTCATCCAGTAAGATGAAAGGCTGCTGGAGTATATCTTCGAAAGATAGTTCTAATTTGCTAGATAAAGGGTTGCTTTTCGAGACGAGAATAAAGAGTTCTTCATGGAATAATTCTTTAATTATAAAATCTCTATGTTGTAAATGATCGATACTACCGAGTAACGAAAAATCTAATTTACCACTCAGTAACTCCTCCCAAAGTGTAATTGAACCACCACGAATCGGATAAATATCTTTGAAGAATGAAAAGTCACTACAATCATGATATTTTGCAGTTAAATAGTTGATGATAATTGGTGGAAAACCGACTGCACATTTAGATGCAAGGGAACGTATAATATCTTGTTGAGTTAATGAAAAGTCATTTAATAACTGTTTACAATGAGATGCTAGTATTTCGCCCTGTTTTGTCAATTTAACAACACGATTTATACTATTTTTCTCAATAAGACTACATTGGTAATACTCTTCAATTCGTTTAATGGCATAAGAAATCGTAGGTTGACTAACATGATATCGTTTAGCAACCTGCGTAAATGATTTTAATTGTGATAGTTGATAAAAATAGTTTAAATCACGAATATTCATCTGTATTTCTTCCTTAGTTATGAATAAATCTTATCATAACTAAGGTGTTTGACTATAACAAAAATTCTCAGCTATAGTAGGGGTGCTTTCTACATAAGAAAGTACGGCACATACATAGCTTAGTCAAGATTGTCGATGATAGCGTATTTTTCGTGCAATATAGTTTGTAAGATATATGAAATTACTCATGTTCCAAGCATACTGTAATTTACGAAAATGTATAACCCTTATTAATAATACAAAGTATGATATTTAACACTATGTGTTAAAATGAATATAATTATAGAAGGAGGTGTACATATGAGTGCACATGATATTTTAAATAATCCATTTTTAAACAAAGGAACAGCTTTTACATTAGAAGAGCGTGAAAAATTAGGACTAGTGGGCGTGCTACCACCATACGTCCAAACAATTGAAGAACAAGCACGCCAGACTTATGCACAGATGCAGACAAAGGCAAATGATTTAGAAAAGCGTTTGTTTTTGATGCAAATCTTTAATACGAACCGTACACTTTTCTACTATATGTTCTCTCAACATCTAGCAGAGTTTAATCCTATCGTTTACGATCCAACAATTGCAGATACAATTGAAAACTATAGTGATCTATTTATAGACACACAATACGCTGCGTATTTGGATATTAACCATCCAGAAAATATTGAAGCTACTTTAAAGAATGCGGCTGGTGATCGTGAAATCCGATTGATTGTTGTTACAGATGCAGAAGGTATCTTAGGTATCGGTGACTGGGGCACAAATGGTGTGGATATTTCAGTTGGTAAGTTGATGGTTTATACAGCAGCGGCTGGAATTGATCCATCAATGGTATTACCTCTTGTTATTGATGCTGGTACAAATCGTAAAGAATTACTTGAGAATCCTAACTATCTAGGTAACCGTCATGAGC
>CALEMV010000412.1 GCA_937910655.1 uncultured Solobacterium sp. | reverse complement strand
TTAGTTTAGAGAGTGCAATTGCATACTGAAAACTAAAGCTATATACGTTCTGTAGAACCGAGTATCTTGGTTAGTGATAATTAGCGAGTGCTAGCCGTGATTACAATTCATATACTCGTGTTGGCGAATAGCTAACTATATAACTTTGGTTTTGAGTATACAATGAAAATGAATAAAACTATCACATAATGAGGTATATCCACGGCGATATATCTCATTTTTTGTATAAAGTTATCAAAAGGGGAGAAATGATGACTGATATATTGTGTTGTAAGAGTAAATGTCTTAACAACAAGAAAGGGAAATGTACGGCTAATGTCATTGAGTACGACGGATTATGCCAAACATACATCACACAGGGGAACGCAAGAAAAAGCACATGCGGTTTGTGTGTTAGATCTAATGGGAAGCTAAAACGGAAAGGTGGTGAAGTACTAAAATGATTAAAGCGATTAAACAATTCATTAAGGATAGAGCGCTATTTAAAAAAGCTGCACAAGATTTAGACAATAAAGACTTACAGGCAAAAGCAAAATATGCGTTTGAACATCGTGAAGATAACGTGTTAAGCATTATTGATTGCCTAGCTATTGTGTGCGGTGTATTGATTGTAGTCGGTATTGTGTGGTGCTTGATGTGAATTATCAACCTACAATAAAGAAATTGCTTAAAGCATTACAAATGAATGGTAGGCGGTATGTAGTCGATGTAAGGCAATCATGGAGTAAATACGATAAGCCTTGCAAGGTATATATCGTTAATCGAATGTACACAGAGGAAGAGTACAAACTGACATTCCCTCATAAGTACAAGAAAGGGAAAACGTTCAAACAAGGACAACTCTATAAGAAAGAAAGTGAGTATAGCAGTACTAAGCAACATGAAGTACTGCTATTTTTAGTTAGAACATATAAAGGTGGTGATTGATATATGGCAGCTGCTAGCACCTTAACAGAAAAAGAACGTATATTTGCAGATGAGTATATCAAGACTACCAATGCAACACAGAGTGCTATTAAGGCTGGATATGCAGAAAAAAGTGCATCAAGCAAGGGAAGTCAACTATTAAGAAAAGTAAAGGTACGCCAATACATAGATGATGTAATGGAAAAGCGTAGTAAAAACACAATCGCAACGGCTGATGAAGTGTTGGAGTACCTAACTAAGGTTATGAATGGCGAAGAAAAAGATGCATTTGGCTTGGATACATCGATTGCAGATAGAACCAAAGCAGCCGAATTGCTAGGTAAACGGCACATGCTATTTACTGATAAGGTGAAACTTGATGCAGAAATAGAGATTGATATATCCGACCGCATGAAACAAGCAAGGGTGAAATCTGATGAAGTACAACAAGGCACAACTGATTGATGCGTTAGGTTCGTTTACGCATGATCCATTAGGCTTTGTATATTTCGCATTCCCTTGGGGAGAGAAGAATACCATTCTTGAACGCTTTGATGGGCCTGATAAGTGGCAAATTAAAATCTTGAAAAAGATTGGCAAGGAGTTGAAGAAAGGAAAAAGTCTTTCTAAAGCAATACAAATTGCGATTGCATCTGGACATGGTATTGGTAAATCAACACTGGTATCATTTTTGATTTTGTTTGCTATGGCTACTCACGAAAACACAAGAGGGGTAGTTACTGCTAATACAGAAAAGCAGTTAATATCTAAAACGTGGCCTGAGCTTAATAAATGGTACAACTTATTTATTGGTAAGGAGTTATTCACGTATACGGCAACTGCATTGTTTAGTGCTGATAAATTGTATGAAAAAACGTGGCGGATAGATGCTATTCCATGGAGTGAAAGTAATCCGGAAGCGTTCGCAGGCCTACACAATCAAGGCAACAGAATACTCATCATATTTGACGAAGCATCAGCTATATCTGATAGCATTTGGGAAGTAACAGAGGGTGCTTTAACAGATAAAGAAACAGAAATTATATGGTGTGCTTTTGGAAACCCTACACGAAACAGTGGCAGATTTAGAGAATGTTTCAGAAAGTATCGTAAATATTGGTACACGGAACAAATTGATAGTCGAACTGTTAAAGTATCAAACAAAGCGAAGTTGCAAGAATGGGTAGATATTCATGGCGAGGATAGCGACTTTGTAAAAGTGCGTGTAAGAGGGATATTCCCTAGTGCATCGGATACACAATTTATATCTGCATCAATCGTTGATGAAGCACAAAAGCGAATGTACAGAGTTGGTGAATTTAATAACCTACCTGTAATCATTGGTGTAGACCCTGCATGGACTGGTGGCGATACATTAGAAATTGTGATGCGTAATGGCTATTCCATGAAGTGTTTGGCAACCATTGAAAAGAATGATGATGATATGCGTATGGCTAATCTCATAGCACAATTTGAGGATGAGTACAAAGCTGATGCGGTATTCATAGACCAAGGATACGGCACTGGTATTTACAGTATTGGCAAGTCAATGGGTAGAAAATGGCGGTTAGTTGCCTTTGGTGGTAAAGCACCTAATGATATGTACCTTAACATGAGAGCGTATATGTGGGGCGAAATGAAAGACTGGCTAAAAGAGGGCGGTTCTATTCCACCTAATGACCAAGGGTTATATGACGATTTAACCAGCCCAGAAGCGATCATTGATAAGAATGGCAGAATACAACTTGAAAGCAAAAAGGACATGAAAGAGCGTGGCTTACCATCACCGAATAAAGGCGATGCATTAGCCTTGACCTTTGCATTTAGGGTCACTAAAAAAGTAAATGGCAATCACAGAAGAGTAGCGAATACAGAGTACAAACCATTTGGGTAAAGGGGGAATGTGAATGTGTATGAAAGCTAAAACACCAAGTGTTACTACACCAGCACCTGCACCAGTCGCACAGACTGATGATATGACGCAAAAGAAAGATGAACAATGGTTCACTGATAAAAAGCGTAAGAAAACTGGTTATGACAGCACAATCTTGGCTAGTGCGTTGAATCAAGCAACAGGCAAAACAACATTAGGCGGTTAATATGGGAACTATACTATCAAGCCTAGCAAGGCAACCTACAGAAAAGCCTGTAACTAAACCAAAAGACTACAAGAAAATAAAAACAAAATTCAATCAGATGTTCACCAATCGTCAAAAGTACGTTGAGAAATGGAAGATGATTAGAGATTATCAATTACCATTCCTTGGTGTGTTTGATGGTGAACAAGACCAATCGAAACTATATACCGATAAAATCCTTACTGGTATTGCTTGGGAAAGTTGCCAGATATTCGCTAGTGGTGTAATGAGCGGAATGACACCGCCTAGCAGAAAATGGTTTAAGTTAACCATGGAAAATACCGACATGGCGGCGAATAGTGAGGTAGCGAAAGTATTAGACGAGCGTGAAGAAATATTGTATGCAGTATTTGCAAAATCCAATTTCTACAATGTGGTTCACCAAGTCTATATGGAACTACCATTTGGACAAGCGCCTATGTCAATCATGCCAGATGGTAAAGTTGGTGTACGTTTCACATCGTATCCAATCGGAACATACGCATTAGAATGTAATGCTAATGGTGAGGTTAACACGTTTGGACGGAAGTACAACATGACTTGCGACCAACTCGTGGAAGAGTTTGGGTATGATAACTGTACCGAAAAGATTAAAAATGCATACGATGACGGCAAGGGTAATGCATCTACATATACTGTTTGTTGGCTAGTGTGCGAGAACAAAGACCGCAATGGAAAACTAGGCAATAAGAACATGCCTTATTCCTCTATTTACTGGGTTGAGGGGAGTAGGGATGATGAAATCTTGCGACATAGTGGCTATGAAGAATGGCCTATTCCGATTGCACGGCACACAACACATGATCTAAATGGTTATGGTAAAGGTAGTGCATGGTTCGCACAATCTGATGCAATGATGTTGCAGAAGTTAGAACTAGACCGATTAACCGCTATTGAGTTAGGGGTAAAACCACCAATGGCCGTAACATCTGATGTAATCGGTAGTGTATCACTATTTCCTGGCGGTATAACCGAAGTCGATACAGGCGGTAAAGTTGAACCTATCTTTAACGTAGGTATCAACCTAGATTGGATTATGCAACAAATCATCGAAGTTAAAGACAGTATTAAGCGTGCATATAGTGCTGACTTATTTCTAATGCTCGATAACATGGACAATGGACAAATGACGGCAAGGGAAGTCATGGAACGCACGCAAGAGAAGTTACAACAATTAGGGCCTGTAGTTGAAAGGCTACTATCTGAATTTCTTAATCCGATTATCGAACGTACCTATGCGATATTAGATCGTGCAGGTGTGTTTCCACCAATCGATGAAGCGTTGGCGGAAGAGTTAAACGGCCAAGATGTGAAGATAGAGTACATTTCACCATTGGCACAGGCACAGAAAGTATCTTCATTAACATCAATTGAACAGTATTTTGCGTTCCTTATGTCATTGGCACAGGGCAATCCTAATATTCTACAAAAGTTTAATTTTGAAGAGGCAGCAGATTATTATGGTGTTAACCTCGGTGTACCTGCAAAAGTAATTGTATCGAATGATGAATATCAAGCTAAGATGGAAGAACAACAACAGGCACAACAAGAACAAGAGGAACAAGCACAGATGATGCAAGCGGCACAATTGGCACCTCAAATGGCTAGTGCAGCTAAACAAGCAACCGATGCAGCAAATGATGGAAACCCTGTAATGCAACAGTTAATGGGAATGGGGTACTAGATGAAACAAAAAAGAGATTATATGCGTGAGCGTGATATTGAAGCGCTGAACCACGTACTGAGTGATGAACTCGGTAGGTGGTTTTTTTATCGCATTCTTGACCGAGCAAAATTGAATAGCCAATCATTCACAGGCAACAGTACAACATTCTTCAATGAGGGAATGAGGGCTGTTGCTATTTTGTTGCAAAACGATTTAGGAAAGATTGGCGATGGTGTAGAGGGTGTTAAGAAATACCACCTAGCACAAATAGAAAATATTCAAATGCAAAAGTATTTCAAGAGTTTAGAACAAAGCGAATTAGAGAAAGGTGAATAACCATGGATGAAAATTTAGAACAAGGCACAAACAATAACACGGATAGTGCAAATGGTGGTACACCACAGGACACGAATACACAAGAACAACAAAGCACGATTTTAGGCGGTGGCGGTGATACTAACACCGACCAACATGCAGAACCTACTGTATATGATTTCTCAACTGCATTTGATGGTGGCGAAGTTGACCAAACCATCGCAGATGAATTTTCAAAAATGCTTAATGGTGTAGGCGCAACGCAAGAACAAGCGTTAGAGATGGCTAAGTTTGGCAATCAATATGCTACCAACCTTGTAACAGCTTACGAAAACCAAAAGCAAGAAGCACTCAAAGAACAATACAAAGGTTACGCAGATAACGCTCGTGAGGTATTAGGAAGCAAATTCGATACTACTGTTAGCCAAGCGGCCGCAGGTGTTGAAGCAGTAGAAAAGACAATTCCTAATATTCGTGATATCTTAGCTGAAAATGGCTTGGGTAATCGTGTAGAAGTAATTCAACTATTCGCACATATTGCTGGTATGGCAAGCGAAGATAACAACGCAGGGAATAACAGACCTGCAAATAATCAATCTGACGAAGCTATTAGACGGAATATGTATCCGTCCATGTTTAAAGACTAAAGGAGATTAATTAATGGCTACAATTGGAACTAACAATCCTACATTATTGGATTTACAAACTCGTATGGATCCAAATGGTAAAATTGCACAAATCATTGAGCAATTGAACCAAACAAACGAAATCATTCAAGACATGACAATGATTGAATGTAATGATGGCACATCTAACAAAACAACAGTACGTACTGGATTACCATCTACTACATGGCGCATGTTGTATGGCGGTGTACAACCATCTAAATCCACTACAAAACAAATCACTGATACTTGTGGTATGTTGGAAGCGTATTCCGAAGTGGATAAAGACTTGGTTAAACTTTCTAATGACCCTGTAGCGTTCCGTGCAACAGAAGATGGTGCATTTGTTGAAAGTATGGGCCAAGAAATCGCACGCACACTTTTCTATGGTGATGAAACTACACCAGAAAAATTCATTGGCTTATCCGCACGTTTTAATACATTGGATATTAAAAAAGCTGATTGTGCTAAAAATATTATTGATGCAGGCGGTACCGCTAACCTTGCTTCTATGTGGCTCGTAGGTTGGGGACCTCTTACTGTACATGGTATTTATCCACGTGGCAGTCAAGGCGGTTTAGAACAAGAAGATTTGGGCGAAGTAACAGTAACTAAAGCTGATGGTTCTATGTTCCAAGGTTATCGTACCCATTTCAAACAAAACATCGGTTTATCCGTGCGTGATTGGAGATATGTAGTGCGTATCGCTAATATCGATATGAAATCTATCAAAGAAGATATTTCCGCAGGCCCTAACTTGATTAACTTGATGATCCGTGCAGAAGAAAAAATGCAATCTCTCACAGGATGCCGTCCTGTATGGTACATGAACCAAGAATTGCGTACATTCTTACGCTTGCAAAAGAATAAAGTACATGGTTCTACTATCACAGAAGATATGGAAATGGGTAAAATGGTTACTCGTGCAAATGGTATTCCTGTTCGCAAAATTGATGCATTGCTTTCCACCGAAGCACGTGTTACTGCATAGTAGAGAGGAGAAAATACATGATTATCGATACTTTAAATACATTCCATTGGAAACGTGAATTATCTGGCAATGTCAGCTCCGATGTTATGGTTACTAGCGGTGATGCTGACCCTAACTTGTGGTTAGTTGTTCGTGTAGACAAAGCATTAACAGGTACTGCATTAATCAACGTATATACATCTGATACAGAAAACATTGCTAACCCTGTATTGTTGCATGGTATTACATTACCAGCCAATGCACCAGCTGGGTACGAATATAAAGTGCGCTTGGCAAATGGTGTTAAACGCTATACACGTGCAAATGTCAACAATGCAACGGCTGGCACAATTTCTGTATTCTTGACTAGCGGTATCACTAGCAAATAGGGGGTAACATGGAATACATTGCAAAAGTAACTTTGTATCACAATACAAAGGGTTTAATTGAAGAAGGACAAACAGTAGAACTTACAAAAGAAGAAGTAGCTGAATACGATAAAGATTACTTCAATGATTTGTTTGAAGCTGTAGGCGCAGAAGAAACCGAAGATGGCGAAGATAAGCCAAAGACTAAATCTAAAGGCAAGAAATCGGAAGAAACTGCAGAATAACAGAATGAGGGGTGCTTATGCATCCCTCTTTTTTACTACAAGGGGGCAATATGACACCTACTGATATTTGTAATATGGCTCTTAGTCTTATCAATGGCGGTAGGATATACGGCCTTGATGAAGAAACAGAAACGGCTAGACAATGCAGATTGCACTATGATGCGACACGCAAAATGCTACTATCTCAATACGAATGGAATTTTGCACGAAAGCGTGAAGAGTGCGTATTATCTGAGCATAAACTAGCTGGCTATGAATTTGTGTATGCGTATCCTGAAAAGTGTATCCGTATCCTTGGGGTTATTCCTAAAGGTGAACGATTTAAAACGGAAAGCCAAAAGGAATATGATGTATTCACATTTGACGATAACACAAAGTATATCGTGAGTGATGTACCGCTTGCGTACATTGACTACGTGTATGATGTGCAAGATATAGATGTATTCAGTCCTGTATTTATTCAAGCATTGAAGTCTAAAATGGGTTCTGATTTAGCTATGCCATTAACTGGTAATAGTGGTTTATTCGACCAATGCTACAAGCTGTATCAAGCAGCAACGCAAGAGGCCAAGAGTTTGAGTGCTAAAGAACGTAGGCAAGATATGCCATATATTTCTAATTATGTAAAAGCAAGGAGTTGGTAATCATGAAACCAATGTATATATCACAACTTGCATTTACAACTGGTGAGATTTCGCCTGATGTATCTAGGCGGTTTGACTTAGATCAGTTTAAAAGTGCGTTGCTATTAGCAGAAAATGCAGTAATCAGACCTTATGGCGCAGTAGCTAGACGGCAAGGTTCAGAGTATATAGGACAAGTTAAAAACAAGGATAAGTCTACAAGACTGTTTGAATTTACGGCCGAAAAAAATAAATCATTCCTACTTGAAATAGGCGAGCAGTATATCCGAGTGTGGCGAAATGGTATATATACAGGTATAGAACTAGAAACACCATTTGAAAGTGATGTAGTCGATAAATTGAACTGCATCCAAAGTGGCGATGTAATGTTCATATGCAGTGGTAAGTATCCTGTTAAAACGCTATCACGATATAGTGATACTGACTGGCGATTTGATACATATAAGTTATCTGAGCAACCATACGGCGAAGTCAACATTGACAAAGAAAGTACTGTAATCTTGAATGGCGATACCTTAACCGCCACAAAGGATGTATTCAATGCTGATATGGTTGGTTCGGTTATGCAGATTGAACATTTTGTTAAAGCAGTAAGCATCAGTAAAATCGGCGAAGTAATACAACGTACTGAATATGTTACACGTGAAAGACACGGCGGATATAGTAGACTTGTTGGTGAGGATTACAATAATATCAATTACGATGTAGAACAATTCAGTAGTGATGAGGATTTATCGTGGAAATTCACATCACATGGCACTTGGAATGGCACTGTTAAAATCCAAATCAGCAATGACAACGGCACTACATGGAAAGATTACAGGGTATATAC
>CALEMV010000411.1 GCA_937910655.1 uncultured Solobacterium sp. | reverse complement strand
GAATAGATGGTGAGGTATTTATATGAATAAAAAGACAATCCAAAAACCATTAACAAAGTTTTTGATTTTCGTTACTGTCTTATTTTTATTTAGTGCAAGTCTTGTACTAATGTTAAATAAATGGGAAGTCGTAATTAATGTTAATGGCGATCAAACAACGCTAGTAGAATATAAATCAAACTATGAAGATCAAGGTGCTGTAGCCTATAAACAAGGTACGATTCTTAGCTTCCTTCGTGAAAAAATAGATGTCGAAACAAAAGGTACAGTTGATACGAGTAAATTAGGTTCTTATAAAATTGAGTACACAGCTGAAAAAGATGGATTAAAGGCATCTCAAGAACGTACAGTCATTGTACAAGATACGACTCCACCAAAGATTACACTTACATCTAATCCTGATAGTTATACCCTCTTCAATCATCCATATGAAGAAGAAGGATATACTGCAGTTGATAATTTTGATGGTGATTTAACTGATAAAGTTGTACGTGAAGAAAAAGATGGTGTCGTAACTTATAAAGTTATTGACTCTCACGGTAATAAATCTACAGTAGAACGCAAGATTGTTTATGATGATCGTAAAGGTCCAGTTATTACACTTGTGGGTGGTAATGATATCACATGGATACGTGGAAATGAATTTGCGGATTCTTATACAGCTATCGATGATCTTGATGGAGATATTACCGCAAACACAGTCGTTAGTGGTAGTGTGGATGTCAATACTCCTGGTGATTATACTCTTACTTATACATGTAAGGATGCACATAATAATGAAACAACTGTTCAACGAATCGTGCATGTACAAGATCTTCCTGCAAATCAAATTCAAGCAGAAGACAATAAAACAATCTACTTAACATTTGATGATGGACCAAGTGCACATACACAACGTCTATTAGATGTACTTGCAAAGTACAACATCCCAGCAACCTTCTTCGTAACTGCTTTACAACCGGATTATATCTATATGATTCAAAAGGAAGCACAAGCAGGTCACGTTGTTGCAGAAC
>CALEMV010000410.1 GCA_937910655.1 uncultured Solobacterium sp. | reverse complement strand
TTTCTATCCATTCTTGAATAATCCAACTATAATAGAATTATGAAAATTCAGATTCCAGATTACATCCAAGTCCTCATCGACTTGTTAAATCAAAATGGTTATAGCGCTTATGTTGTAGGTGGCGCAATTCGTAATGCATTGTTGGAACTACCAATCCACGATTACGACTTAACAACAGACGCAACTCCACAAGAGATGTTGCAAGTATTCTCTAACTACCGTGTATTTCAGACGGGCATTCAGCACGGCACGATTACTGTACTGTCTAATAAACAGCCTGTTGAAATTACTACGTTCCGTAGTGAGAGTATCTACGAAGACCATCGCCATCCATCTGGAGTCTTATTCTCTAAGAGTATCGAAGAAGATTGTAAACGTCGTGACTTTACAATCAATGCTCTCTGCTATAACAACAATGAAGGTTTGATTGATTTCTTCGGTGGTGTAGATGACTTGCATCATAAAATCATTCGCTGCATTGGTAACCCTCATGAGCGGATTGACGAAGATGCACTGCGTATTCTACGTGCATTACGCTTTGCAGGAAGACTCTCATTTACAATCGAAGAGAAAACTGCAACCGCAATACACAAACAAAAAGATTTACTACACTATATCTCAGAAGAACGCATCCACAACGAGTGGATTGGCATCCTTGAAACAACTGCACTTCCTTCTATCCTCGTTGAATACAGCGATATTATTCAGGTATTTATTCCTGAATTAAAAGACACTGTTATCGAGCAAAGTATAGCTTCAATCAACCGTTCTTTATTGAATGCAAATATCCGCATGGCAATACTTCTCAAGGATATTCCTAACGCAAAGGAAATCTTAGAACGCCTGAAATATTCAGGCGCAGAACAAACTGTGATTCTAAACTGTATCAAGCATTCAACAAAGAGTCTTACATCCAAGATTGAATTAAAACAGTTCTTATCTAAACTTAATATTCCATTCGATATCTATCATACATATCGCTATGCAATTGATACAGATTACCCAAGATATAACATGCTTGCATACTATCATGAAATACAAGATGCTAGCGAGCCCTACCTACTAAAGCATCTTGCGATAGACGGTAATACCATCAAAGGGATTGGTTATCAGGGAAAAGAAATCGCAGATGTATTACATGCATGTTTAGATGAAGTCATTCATCATCCCGAAAATAACGATGCTAAAATTCTCATAAACATGATAAAACGCACTGACTAGTGCGTTTTTCTTTTCAAAATGTTTTTTGATAGGCAATACGCTTATCTCCATTATCCAGGTATATTGTTCCGCATGCATGGTAACCTAGTTTGGCTAAAAATGTTCTCATTGGAATATTATCATGGTGTGTATCAATACGAATATCCTTTAGTTGATGTTCCATCGCTATCTTTTCTGCAAACTCCATCATATAACGAGCAATACCCTTGCCCTTGTAGTCTTTACGTACCGCAATGCGATGTACAACAACATAAAGATGATCATTTAACCATTGGCCACCTTCTATATAGTCATAGCTTGGCTCGTGTCCTGCAATGATATATGCAGTACCAACTATACACTTTCCATCCACAAGTACATAACTATTTTCTGCTTCTATGTCCTGGGAAATAATCACTTCATTTGGATATCCATCTTGCCATTGAGGGATACTATTATCACACATACTTTTCTGCGCATCACGAATCACTTCTAAGATTTGATGGATATCTTCTATTTTACTTTTATGAATTTCCATACTGCTTGATAACTGCTTCTAACTTTCCACTTATATCTACACCCACAAGATCAATTCCATCTGCGCAGTAATATCTTACATCCTCAATCTTCCAGAACTCTTTGCATAATGTTCGCAGATAGGAAATTGCACAATCATTTTCAGGCACATTTCCTCCTGCTGTTAAAATCAGCACCAACTTCTTTGCCTGGCAAAGACTGTAATACTCCCCTGCTTCATTTAAGTCAAAGGTGATACCTTGCGTACATACCAGTTCTAAATATGCATGTAATACAGCAGGTAGTCCAAAATTCCAAAATGGAGCCGCAATCACAATCTCGTCTGCCTTGGCAAATTGCTTGGCATAACGATACATTTCATCTTGAAAATCATGGCTACGAGAATCCTTACAATACTGCTCTAAAGATGCTTTTTGCAGTGGTCGTATATTTTCTTCACCAAGATTCAATGTTTCCACAGTATCTGTAAGAGTTGATAAATACTTCTGTGCCAAGTCATGTGTTCTTGAATTCTCACGGAATGCCGCATTTACAAATAATACTGTCATACTATTTCCTTTCCCAAATGATAAAAGAAAGCAGGTTACCCTGCTTTATAGTTTCTTGAATTGTTCGATGTCCAATACAAAGATTGTCGCGCCACCGATTTGTACTTCAACCGGGAAGGACGCATATCTTCCAACGTCATATGATGCGGTAGATGGGACAATTTCTGTACGACGTTTTGCTTCTTCGCCGATGACTGCGATACATTTATCTACAAGCTCATCTTCCGTACCAACGATAATCGTTGTATTTCCAGCACGTAGGAATCCACCAGTCGTTGCTAAACGTGTCATATAGAAATTATTCTTCGTAAGTGCAGCAGAAACTGCAGATGCATCATCATTGGATACAATTGCTAAGATCAGTTTCATAATAGCCTCCTATTGCTACTCCTATTTTATCATGATTCACTGTGAAAACGAGATGAATTATACATTGAAGCGGAAGAAGACAACATCTCCATCCTTCATCAGGTATTCCTTACCCTCTAGACGCATCTTACCATGTTCCTTAACAGATTGTTCTGTACGATATTCCATTAAGTCTTCATAGCTATAGATTTCCGCACGAATAAATCCCTTTTCAAAGTCTGTGTGGATAACACCTGCACATTGTGGTGCTTTCATACCTTCGTGGAAAGTCCATGCGCGGCACTCTGGTTCACCGACCGTAAAGAATGTTCTTAGACCTAACAAGTGATAAGCAGCACGAATAATCTTATCCAAACCAGATTGCGCAATTCCTAGGTCCTGCATGAATGCAATCTTCTCTTCTTTATCAAGACTAGAAAGTTCTTCTTCCATCTTTGCACAGATAGCAATACATTCACTACCTTCATTTGCCGCAAATACTTTTACCTTTTGGTAGTATGCATTACTTTCAGGATCACCGATTTCTTCATCACTCATATTCGCAACATAGATAACTGGCTTCGATGTAAGTAAACCATAGTTCTTTAAAACCTCGCGGTCAGAATCTTCTAGGTCACCTAGACGTACTGGTGTTCCTGCCTCTAATAACTTTTCAAACTTCTGCAATGATGTATATTCAGCTACTGCATCTTTATCCTTGGATGTCTGTGCCTTTTTAGCAACCTTACTAATACGATTCTGGACTGTATCCAAATCACTTAAGCAAAGCTCTAAGTTAATTTCTTCAATATCACGAATTGGGTCAACAGAACCTTCTACGTGTTCAATATTACTATCATCAAAACATCTTACAACGTGAACGATTGCATCTGTCTCACGAATATTCGCTAGGAATTGGTTTCCTAAACCTTCACCCTTTGACGCACCTTTTACAAGGCCTGCAATATCTGTAAATTCGAATGTTGTGTAGATTGTCTTCTTTGGATGGAAGAGTTCTACGAAGTCATCCATTCTCTTATCAGGAACTTCTACCACACCAACGTTTGGATTGATGGTTGCGAATGGATAGTTCTCCGCTAGGACCTGGCTGTTTGTAATTGCATTAAACAAAGTTGATTTACCAACATTTGGTAAGCCAACGATACCTGCTGTTAATGACATATATGAAATCCTCTTTTCTTTCCTCTTATTCTTGTGGTGCTTTTTCAATAATCTTCTTTAGCTTACGTTCAAATTCATGACGCGGAAACATTACGACAGCACCACAACCTAGACATTTGATCTTAATATCTGCACCCATGCGAATGACTTTCCAATACTTGGACTTCTTGCATGGATGTTCCTTTTTCATTTCAACTGTATCATTTAGATTAAAATCATTGATCATAGTCCCTGCCTCTTTTCATATGCGGTAACGGTATTTTGTAACAACATACATATTGTCATTGGACCAACACCCTTTGGTACTGGTGTAATCGCACCTGCCTTAGGAGCTACTGATTCAAAATCTACGTCACCACATAAGTGACCATCAACGCTATTTACCCCAACGTCAATTACATATGCACCTTCTTTAACATATTGGGCATCAATAATCTTTGGCTTACCTACTGCGACAATTAAGATATCTGCTAAATTTGTAAGTTCTTTTAAGTTTGCTGTATGAGAATGACAGATTGTGACTGTCGCATTGGCATTCTGTAACAATCTTGCAACGGGAGTTCCAACTAACTTCGAACGCCCAATCACTACCGCATGTTTACCCTTTGGACTACATCCCATACGCTTGAGAAGTTCCATAATACCGAGTGGTGTACAAGGTACGAAGGATGGCTGATTCATAAAGAATCTTCCAAAGTTTAACGGCTGTCTCTTATACACATCTGACGCTGCCGACGAGCGATCTAGTGTA
>CALEMV010000409.1 GCA_937910655.1 uncultured Solobacterium sp. | reverse complement strand
TGGCTATAAAGAAGACAATGCTTTCTATGATTTTAATGGAACCGCAGATTAATTTACAAAAGTCTCAATTACTTGAGGCTTTTTTTGTTGTCAGAATTTCATTGTCCCTTTAAAAACGATTTTGCCATTATCGAATATGATAGGGGTATCTTAAAAAGAAAGAAGGTACCTTTAGTGCACTATCAAACCTTTTCAGATTTGGTGAATGAGGTCAAGAATCTCAATGGTGAAATCACAGGCGAGAATGCAAAAAAGCTGGCGGAATTCTATTCCTATTGGAATAACTATTTAGAACCGACTCCTGCATTTATGGCATTTCTAGCCTATTTGCCAGGAGGGATTGCCAAGGCTCTTTATCAAATCACTTCCAGCCTAGAACATGTTTTTAATAATATGTTCAAGCTCTTTGGGCTTTTCGGTTATCTGGGCGACCAGAAGACGATTATAGGCCAGTTCTTTTACTGGTTTCAGTTATTGGGGACGTCTTTGTTCACCCTGATTTTGGTTCTGTCGCTGGAGTTTTTACAAAGCCAGTCAAATACAAAGGGGTCATCACGAATTTCCTTTTGGTAACGGCTGTAACTGCCGTATTGCCACTAGCTTTGACCACTATCTCAACAGCGGTGGCACAGGATGCAATGTCTATCCAGACGGTCTCCAGTGAAGCGCCATCTGGTAGCCAACCGATTTCTTCCTTGGCTCTTCAGCCCATGAAAAATAATGTAGTAGACTTAAAAGTCTTGATCTACAAAGATTTTTCTACGGAGCTGTTTCCAATGGATAATTATGGCTATATCAAGCCTGTTCAGGAGGGTTCTACCCCTGTCAATAATATCACGGATAATTCTGACCAACGTGATACGACTGATTTTGCGACCAAGATTGATTTTGGGGCAAACTATGGTACGACAAATCCAAAAATGTTAGATGATATACAGAAAAACGACAATATAGCAGGGATTAAGGGCTTGTTCCTCCATAAGTTGAATTCTAATAACACTGGAGTTGAAAGCATTACAGAACACCGAGTCATTAATCAATTGAGTGCTTTTGAATCTGTTTATATGCGCTATAAAGTCAACTGGATAGGGATGTTTCTTCAGTACATTATCCTTGTTGTTCTCTTGGTCAGCATGATCATTAAGCTCGTCAAATCAGTTTTTGATATTCTGATTGAAGCAATGATTTCTCCGATTCTTGGTTATAGCTCCCTTTCAAACTCAAAGAAATACAAAGAGTTGTTAAGAACGATTGGTGGTGCCTTCGCAGGAATTTTCTTTGAAGTTATCATTATGCGTGTAACACTTGAGATTTTCAGAGATTTGCCAATCCTATCTGTTTCAGCAGTATCTAAGCTTTCTGGCGGATTCTTTGATGGGCTGAACATGTGGGAACAGTGTCTCGCAGCTGCCTTTGTCTATGTGGGGGTATTCTTTGCAGCTATGCAAGGAGTGGCCATGATCGAGCGCTGGCTTGGAGTTTCAACGGGTCATAGTGAAACAGCTCAACAACTGCTCGGAGCTATGATGATGGGCAATGCCTTTGCGGCTGGAGCAGGAGGTGTCTTTAATGGGGGTATGGCGCTTGGTCAATTTGGTATGGATATGGCTAAAAAAGCTCCAGATGCCCTGTCTAAAGGAAGTCAGATTCTGGGTAATAGCCTTGCAAGAACTGGAGGTGGTATTCAAGGTGCTTTGAACTCTGTAAAAGACCAGGGCTTGATGAATGCGGCCAAAGGTGGTGTAAGTAATATGGTTGATTTAGCAGAATGGAAAGCATTTGAAGCCATGCAAAATACGAAAGGTGCAGTTGGCAATGCTTTAAATAACTTGGATGATAAAGCCGCCTCTGCTCAAAATGCGACCTATAACGCTTTGAAAAACGATGCGGTTCCTGGAATTGATCAATTTGGACCAGTTGACATTCCTGAGCCACCAATCGATCCAGGAACAACGGATGCACCTATTGTTGATTCAACTCCTTCAGCTGAAGAAATAGGGTCCCCAATTCAAGATCCACCACTTCAAACTGAAGGAGCGGAGCCACCAATTAAAGAGTCAACACATCCAACTGGAGGAACGGAGCCACCAACCCAAGGTTCATCTCAATCAGTTGTAGAATCGACACAAGCACCGAAACAACCAGACTCTTCTCAACAAAAATTTCAACAGAGTATGAGTCAAATGAATTACATGAACCAACAGATGCAACAAGCAGGACAGCGTATGCAGGGAGGACGTCATATCACAGGTGCTGAAAGTCCTGAAGAGGAGGAATAGGATGAATTATGGATTTAACAGGGAAGAATATTGTTATCACAGGAAGCTTACGTCCTCTAACTCGAGAAGAAGCCATACGATTTTTAGAAAGTAAAGGGGCTGTCGTGCAAAACTATGTGTCTTCTAGGACAGATATATTGGTTGTAGGACACAAGCAGTTGAATCTTTTTGATCCAGATAAAAGTTCTAAGAAGCATGATGCAGCGCTTAGAAGACTATCAGAAGGCCAATTGATTACTTTTCTTTCTGAAGAATCATTCTTTGATTTAGTTAAGAAGTCTCAAGATTGAGGCTTCTTTTATTGTGCAAAAAAGTATATAACTTTTTGTGTAATTACTTCCTGAAAGATAATGGCAAAAATGCTATTGTCCCTTTAAAAGATATTTTCGTTTATTCATTATAATGTGAGTGTCAAAACAAATATAAAGGAGAAATTAATGTACGGTGAAAAATACGGTGTACCTAGAGATATCTATGCCAAAATCAAGATTATAGGGCTTCTTATCCTAGATATTGCTTTTGTAGGAATTACTGGAGTAATCGCTTTGAGCGTTGGCTTAAAAATCTTTCCTAAAAGCCAGTGGATACAGATGTTCGCATTCATTTTGTTGACACCAGTTATGAGTTTATATCTTGTATTGCCTGCCAACGGTGGCAAAAAGAATTGGCACAGCATGTTTCTCTTCTTCAGACGAAGAAGAAAACGTTATATTAGCTTGAATTATATCAGAAGGAGAAAAGCATAATGGCGATTAAACAAATTCAACCCTCAAAAAACGAGAAACGCCCTCTGGGACGTATTCAAGAAACAAAGAAACAAACGCAGGAATATTTTGATTTACATTCTTGCGTTGAGTTGTTAGATGTAAAATCAATCATTCCGAACAGCCAGGCTTATATCCAGTTAGTTGATTATGGCTACTTGCAGCTGATGGAGATACCAGGTAAAGATTTAGGATCGATGTCTTACAACGAAGTTATGAGAACCATTGAAAATTTTGAAACCTGGTTGACTCGATTTGGACCGAATATCCAAGTGGAGACGACAACTTTGCCAACAAATACAGACACTCAAATTTCAGATTTGCGTCATCATTTGGATTTAGTGCGACAAGATATGTCCAAGTTATCAGTAAATGATAGACGTTTTTTACAACTCAAGGATCGTGAAATTTGGCTTCAAAGCCAAATTAAAGTTGAAGAAAGCATCCGACAAGAAGTTTATAATACAGAGTTTATACTGTGGCTATTTGCACCTACAACAAGCGAATTGGACGAATTGGTTCGTAAGGCAAAAACCTATGGAAATAATGATTTTGTTCCACAAGATATCAGCTACAGGAAGAAAATTCAGATTATAAAGCAATACAACAATATGAATGAGAAAGTGTAGGAGAGATAGAATGCCTGATTTATCAAAACGTAGACAAAGACAACTAAAAAATGAAGGATATGACCTTGCCTTTCTTAGCCAGATTCAACCGCAAGGAAATATTGATTTTCAAAAGGATGACCGCTCCTGGATAAGCGGAGATGGATACCATACGGTCTTACACTATTATGAGTATCCAACTGAGGGAATGGATCGTTTTTGGCTTTCCGAATTGTTGTTGATTCCTGGAACACGTTCTTTCCTGTCACTGTACAAGGAGGATAATAGACAACTTCAAAAAGAGATTGAGGACTCTATTGAAGAGAAGTCAACACGGATTACAAACAATAGCAAACTAACCAATAATCGGAAAGAACTAGATGAGATTGATAATCTTAATAAACTAAGCCGTGAAATTGATAAGCGAAATATAGCTATTTATGGGATGTATATTCGTGTCTTTGTATTTGCATCAACCAAAGAAGAATTATTTAAGAAGGTTGAAGAAGTCAAGGACAAAACGTCGAAATTCAAATCCACCATTCTATCAGGAGAATTAGATTTTGAATACCATGCCCCATTTATTCCAGCTGAATATCAGATTGATTTACCCAATCATCGAAGAGGGATACCGACTCCAGCTCACTCAATAGCTGGTGGATATTTCTTTAATCATACGAAGCTAGAAGATGAGAAAGGCTTCTATCTTGGATGGACTCCAACGAACGGAGCGGTAAATTTCAATTTTCTAGAACGTGACGAGAAAAGAACACGATCCTTTATGATCCTATCTGGAAATCCAAAGATGGGACAGCGATCTTTTCTTATGAAACACACAGACGGTCTCTATGCGAAGGGGCATTATATTCGTAACTTTGATGCTACTGGCCAGTTTCTTGATCAGACACGAAAACAACATGGATTGATTCTTGATTTATCAGGAGAGGCTAACCGTATCAATATCTTCCAGGTATTTCCAACAGTAACCAACGAAGCAGGAACTGAAATCGATAAGAAGAAATCTTACAACCTTCATATCGAGAAACTGAAGAGTATCTATAAACTCCTGAATAATGAAGTGACAGGAGATGATTTAATCACATTTGGAACTCTCCTGAATGATTTTTACATTGAAGAAGAGTTGTGGGCTCGAAATCCTTCGTTGAATCCAGAAAAACTGAAAGCGACGGATATTGTGAAGGAAGAGTATCCCATTCTGTCTGATTTTATTTTGTTTGTTGATGCTTACAAACGTCGACTGGAACAAACTAGTGCGGATAAAGCTGAACACAAGGCTGTTAAGCGTATTTACAATACGTTTAACGAACTATTGACAACAAACGCAGAAATTTTCGAGGGAACAACCGAATTTCAAGATATCTCTTCAGAGCAAGTTGTAACATTTGACTTCTCAGGGTTGAAGAACGCCCCTCATTTGTTAAATGTTCAGATATTTTCTGTTCTTTCACTTGTCTCAGCTGATATTGTTAATAACGGAAAGCGTTGTAAGCAACTACTGAAGAAACGATCTGACTTAACGGAGATGGATATGCAACACTATATTGTTAATATTAGTGGGGCACAGACACTTATTAATCCAAAGCATGAAAGTAGTGTTAATCTCCTGGCTGATATGATCGATACAATGGGGGAGAATTTTGCTGGTGTTGTATTGTCTGTTAATTCACTACGAGGTATTCTGTTTGAGACAGGTATCGGTACTCATAAGGATCCGTATGTGACTGCTGTTCAGAGGATTTTTGGTTTGATGCAATATAGAGTTTTTGCTCAGACGGATGAAACCAGTGTGCCTCTACTAGCTAACGCCTTATCTGGATCGATGAATCAGTCTGAACTAGAGACTTTGCCTCGTCTGGCGAAAGGACAGTTATTCATGAACATTGCAGGAGTTGGAAATCTAGTATTTAACCAACAGTTGTTAGCTCCTGAAGTTGAACGCTATGGCGGTATTGAATAAGAAAGGAAGATAAACCAGGATGGCCAAAAATAAACTAGGAATGATTGCAAGGACTAAGCAGAGATTTGATCAATATGTGTTGATTCGTAAATATCGTATGAAACAAGAAAGAGATTATTTTGCTTCAGAGGGAGAATCTGATCCAAAACGCCTGGAAGCACAAAAGGAACGAGATAAGGAGTTTTTGAACGGTCTCAAGAAAATAGGTATAGGGTTTATTGTATTTTTAGTTTTTTATGGAATTTTGCGAACAATATTAGGATTGTGGTAGATAAGCGAGGTATCCATGAAAAAAATATTTAAACTGAAGATCCTCATTCCTCTTGTAGCTCTTCTATTAATTGTCAATGTTGGGATAACCATGTTAGTTGGGATAATGGGAGCTGTAACCAATAATGGAAGAAATGATTGTGGTGCCGTAGAAACAACATCTTCAACTAGCGATTCAACAGTTTCTTCAGCTGATGGTTCCATCGATGACTTTGTAAAAAAGCATAAGGAAGCCTATATCCTGTCTTGGAAGGCAGGAGGTTTCCTACCTTCAGCCTCTATCACTCAAACAATGATAGAGAATGGGTTCAATTTTACGAATCCCAATGGTACTTCCTTCTGGAAAGCTCACAATATGGGAGGTGTTAAAACCTCTAGCAAAAGTAATTTTCCAGTTACTCTTGCGACGTATGGTGAAGACAGTGTTGACCTAACAGGAACAAAGCCTGGAGCAAATGTTGGAGACGGCACAGGAGGAGCTTATACCTGGTTCTCTAGCTATGATGCAGGGATTGTAGGGAAAGCTGAGTTCATGGCTCACCAGACGCTTTATAAAGGGGCTATAAACAATACAAATGGTATTGCTAGCCTATCTGCTATAGCAGATGGTGGATGGGCTACAGATGGTACTTATAAGAGCAAACTAACTGATATGTACCAAAAACTAGGTACGAAGTATCAGTGGCTTGATAAGGAAGCTATTGCTGCTCATGGTGAGAAGCCATATGAAGGATCCAGTACACAAGATGTCAGTTCTTCAGATAGTGCGGTGTCTTCTTCAGCTGAAAAAAGTGGATGTGGTGAGTCAGGTAGCAGTACCGATGGAACGGGAACTGTCCCTTCAGATGCGACTGCATGGGGGTATAAACCAGAAGACTTACCAGATAGCTTGAAACCATTCATTATTGATCCTAAGAGCTTAGGTATGGATTATGCCAAGTCTACAGGATGGTATAATCCTGGAAGTGACGAGTATGCTGGACAATGTGTGAATCTTACAATTAGTATTGGAAATCACTTATGGGGGCATTCTGGTTCAGTTCAAGGTAATGGGAAAGATCAGGCAGCAGCATGGGCATCAATATTTGGAAATTCAGTTAAGGCTACACCCAAAAGAGGCGCTATTTTTTCTACACAGGTAGGAGGTGGAGGATATGGTCATACTGGAATTGTATGTCATGTTTTCGAGAATGGCTCTATCTTATTTGTAGAACAAAATACACCTCTGAGTGGTTGGGATCAGTTCAAAACTCCATATACATGGAATTATCGTATTTGGACTAAATCACAACAACAAGAACAGGTAATCTCTTTTGCTTATCCAGATGACAGAGAAGCTAAATTAAGTTCAAATTAAAAGGAGGATATAAAATGATTGATTGGATAAAGGAGAATATGGTTGTATCGATTGTAGTAGGTATTCTATTGATTTTGGCAGGAATAGGGATTGTATCGAGTTTCAGGCCATCTCAACAAACTAAAATAGAAGAAGCTGCACAGGTGAGTTCTTCAGGAACCACTCAAAACGAGCCGTCTTCCAAAGAAGAAACAGCAGACGAGAAGAATTATCGGACAGCTAAGTTAAAACTAGAACGCCCCTACGTAGAGGCAAGCTCAGAAGACAAAAAAGAAGTGTTAAAAGCCTTTGAAGAAGCGGTAGCAGATATAAAAAAGACGAATTTTCTGCCAAATGTCAAGGGAACAATCGAGAATCATTTATCTATGACACAGAATGCGATGGTTCAAACCTTTGCGATGGCTCTTCTGACGAATCAGTATGATTTTCAACCTAAACAATTGGAAGTGATGCCAACTGAATCAGATGATGTGATTCAATTTTTGGTTGTTCTAACTAAGAATGGAGAAGAGAACAGCTATTTCGTTGGAAATTTCAATACTACGGTTCAACAAATCCAGCTAAAAGCCTATGTTGGTGGAAATATAGGTGGTACATACGGATAACAAGTTGCACAAAAAGTTATATAACTTTTTGTGCTTTTATATTGACAAGTAAAGTTGTTTTAGGTATAATTAAGTATATAAAAAGTTATATAACAAAATATACAATTATCCAAGGAGGGAATCATGAAGATTCAGACAACAAACTTAGGAAAAGGTGGCGGTGGTAAGACTACAGATACCTTTAATGAAGGGGATTGGTTGGCACGTGTTAAGGGGCTTAGAACACTACTCATTGATGGAGCTTGGGAATGCAATTTGACAAGAACATTTGATGTAAAATGTGAGAAAACCGTCTATGATATATTTACGACTGGAGAGTACGAAATTGTTCCAATATCAAAAAATCTCAGTTTGATTTGTGGTGATGAGCGTTTGACAGATGAGCAGTTAGATCTGGCTAGTCGAAACAACAAATATCTCCAGTTGTTTATGTGGTTTAGCGAACATTACGAGGAGTTAGAAGCACAATTTGATGTCATTCTGATTGATACGCACAATGACGAGAGCCTAGTTACAGCTAATTTTATAGCCGTATCAGATATTGTCTTAGCTGTTTCTGATGCCTCTCTTAATGGTTTTCGTGCCTGGTTATCTTTGAAAAATTTTGTAGATTTCATTAAGAGCGAAGCTATCGAA
>CALEMV010000408.1 GCA_937910655.1 uncultured Solobacterium sp. | reverse complement strand
CATACGAGATCATGCCTAGTCTCGTGGGCTCGGAGATGTGTATAAGAGACAGAGGCACAATACATCAAAAATGCGTCTACACTAGCTGCACAATCAGTAAAAGCAATCAACAGCCACTTCCGCATTGCCTTAACAGGCACGCCTATTGAAAATAGATTAAGCGAGCTCTGGTCTATCTTTGACTTTATCCTTCCGGGATTCTTTGGATCCTATCAAAAGTTCCGTACAAACTATGAACTCCCTATCGTTCGTGACCAGGATGAGTTCTTAGAAGCAGAACTACAAAAGATGGTAACCCCATTTATCCTACGTAGACGAAAGAAAGATGTATTGCATGACTTACCAGATAAGATTGAAGATGTTTATTATGGAAAACTTGAAGATGAACAAAAGAATCTCTATGAAGCACGCGTTCAGCGTCTTAAGTTAATGTTGCAAAAACAAAGTGATGAAGAATTCAAAGAAAATAAAATTGCAGTATTGGCAGAGTTAACACGACTACGCCAACTGTGTTGTGACCCACACTTAATTTATGACCACTATAAAGGCAACTCTGCCAAGAAAGAACTCTGTTTAGATATCGTAGAAAACGCAATCGAAGAAGGACATAAGATATTACTCTTCTCTCAATTTACTTCTATGTTAGATACCTTAACTGAGGAGTTTGATAAGAAGGGTATTCGTTACCATAAGCTTGTCGGATCCACTCCACAACGTGAACGTGCACAGATGGTAGAATCCTTTCAAAAGGATGATGTGCCTATCTTCTGTATCTCTTTAAAGGCAGGTGGCACCGGTCTAAATCTTACTGCAGCAGATATCGTTATTCACTATGATCCTTGGTGGAATACTGCTGTTGAAAACCAGGCAAGTGACCGTGCACATCGTATTGGTCAAACAAATGTAGTAAATGTCTTCCGTTTAATCATCAAGGATACAATCGAAGAGAGAATCATCCAGCTACAAAAGGAGAAATCAAGCCTAGCTGACCGCATTCTATCTGGTGAAGGTGTATCCAGTGCCACACTATCTAGACAGGATTTATTAGAACTACTCTAAAACAAAAGAGACCACAAGGTCTCTTTCATCATTTACGATATGTTAAGAACTGATTGTTCTTATCCGCAAGCCACTTGTTTTCACCAATTTGGTACCAAGTGTAATCACTTGTTTTTTCAATAGAAAGTACTGTAAACTTCTCTCCATGTTTTGCACTTCCGACTACATCAAAGTTTGTGCCTGCACCTGCACGAATATTCAAGGAGTCAATTACAACTTCAACTTCGCCTAGTGTCTCCGGAGTAGGCTCTGGAGTTGCAGAAGTTTCTGGAGTCGCTGTAGGTTCTGGTGTCGCATCAGAGTTTGCAACTACGCTAGTTGTCTCTTTCTTTGAGCCAAAGAGTGATTTGAAATCAAACTTTCCACCCATTGAATCATATAC
>CALEMV010000407.1 GCA_937910655.1 uncultured Solobacterium sp. | reverse complement strand
GTACAGATGTTTATTGATGAACATACAGTACAACTAAAAAATGAACAAGAAGAAATATCAACACATATTAAGCAACTACAAGTGCAGTCAAAACGTTATCAGGAATTACTAAAACTGATTCCACAGTTACAACAAAAATTTACTGTTGTATCTGACGAAGTAAGTCAGAATGAAATTACGCATGCAAAGTTATCTGTTGAACATGAGCAGATTCAAAAACAAGTAGCAGAGATTACAGGAAAATTGAAGTATTCTTCTGAAGCAGAAGCGAAGAATCATGTGTCTATAATTACACAACAAATCTTAGAATACCAACAACAAATCGATCAGTTAACAAATGCAACGAAACAGGCAATGGATGAACTAGTGTATGTAAATGCGCAGATCGATATGTTGAAGGAAAAGGTATCTATATCCATTGAAGAGATTCCTCTTCAACAAAACCAACTAAAATCACTTCAAATTGAAATTGAAAATCTACAAGTTCAACAGGAAGCAAACCTCAAGAATATTCACAATGCGCAGTTGTATGAAACTGATGCACAAGATATGAAACAGAAAATCAAATTTGAACATGAGACATATCAAACAAAATTATCTCGCTATAGCAGCTTGAAGGAACTTGCGGATGTCGCAATGGGGAATGGTCGTTCTAGTAAAGAGAAAATTACTTTACAAGAATATGTTCAGATTGCCTACCTCGATCGTATGATTCATAAGGCAAATGAGCGTTATTTATCGATGTCTAATCAACAATATCAACTTGTACGTAGTGCAGGTACGAAAGATAAGAGAAGTCATGAAGCATTAGATTTAGACGTAATCGACTTCAGCAATGGCTCAATCCGTCCGGTAAGTTCTTTATCTGGTGGAGAGTCCTTTATCGCATCACTTGCCTTAGCGTTAGGAATGTCGGATGAAATACAATCCCAAGCTGGTGGTATTCAAATTGATACGATGTTTATTGATGAAGGCTTTGGCACATTAGACCAAGATTCACTCAATAACGCAATACAGACACTAACAAATTTGTCTGGAGAAAATCGACTAGTAGGTATTATTTCACACGTCAAAGAGTTAAAGGAGCGTATCCATAAAGGTATTATCGTAACTAAAGATTTACATGGAAGTCATGGCTCTATTGCGAAAGTAATCAAGGAGGAATAAGTATGTTAGAAATACGAGAATTAAATTGGCAAGATGCGGATGCTATATACCAGGTGTTCAAAGATTTACCGGAAGATGAAAATGGCTTTATGAATCCATATCATGGAATTGATAAAGAAACATTCATGCATGAAACAATGCCGAAGCTAATTAATATTGCAAATGGAATCAATTTAAAACCTGGCTATGTGCCACAAACATATTATTTTCTGTGGGAAGAGAATCATATCGTTGGTGTATATAAGTTAAGACATTATCTTAATGAAAATTTGAGAAATGGATCAGGTCATATCGGATATGGTATTTTACCGGCGTATCGAAATCAAGGTTATGCAAAGAAAGGATTAGCACTATTATTGGATATCGCAAAAGATGTGATTCGTGAGGATGAAATTTATATGGCTTCTCACAAAGATAATCCAGCATCTCTACATGTCCAACTCGCAAATGGGGCATATATCCACCATGATGATGAAGAAGAGGTATACACAAGGCTACCAATCAAACCAATCCATGCATGCATATGGGATTTAGATGGGACACTGCTAGATTCCTATGATGTAATTTTAGATAGTTTACAAGAAACAATGGCGCATTACGGTCATACATATGACCGTGAATACCTTCGTAAATATGTCATACTTCATTCTGTACATCAATTTATTCGTGAATTTGCAGAGAAAGAAGGATTGCAGTTTGAAATGGTGTATCAGTATTACACAACTTTACAGGATGCAGATAATGATAAAGTAAAGTTAATCAAGAATGCTAAACAAACATTACAGTTATTAAAACGTAAGGGTGTTAGAAATTATGTATACACACATAAAGATCACACCGCAAAACAAGTTTTGGAAGATTTAGGAATCGCAGAATATATAAGTTATACCATTACCGGTGATGATGGCTTTGCGAAAAAACCAGATCCAGAAGGACTTCGTTATCTGCTAGATAAATTTAAGTTGAATCCAGAGTATTGCACATATGTTGGTGATCGGCGTTTAGATGAAGAAGCGGGAAAGAGAACTGGAATTAAATGTATCCTATTCTTGGATGAAGATACTCCGGTAACACCACGCTATGAAGATACACTTGTCGTAGATGATTTATTGAAGATTGCGGAACTATATGAATAAAGAAATCATAGATAATGCCTTATCGTATTACGCTATCAACGATGATTGGTATCGTAACCAATGTTATGTATGCATGAAAACTATTAAAACTAACAATAGTTTAATGCAAAAGTTTGAAGAACTTCTAGATGTTTTATATGTTGATAAAACGCAGAAGATCAATCGCCTTTGGTCAATTGAAAGCACTGAAGAATTATTTCATCAGCCAGTCCATCATTTTGTGACAAGTGTTGCGCTGCTATGTGGATGTCAACTACACCAAAAGAATATGGAAAAGCACCAGTTTGATGAGGTACAACAATCTATCCACAAGACGAGGATGAAGGAAGTACTTACAAAGGATATCGTTCAAAGAAAATTAAAATCGATACGTATATCACAGATGATTTGGGGAACTTACTTTATCAATGTGCGTCTTGTGGAAGTTGGACGATTACAGTATGAATATGTAGATATGCATACCATACGAATTCATATTCCATCCGATGAGAAACTTGAGGTTTTAAAGGTAATCGATTCAATCACATCTTCTAAAAATGTTATCAAGCGGTATTTTAAGGTTGAAAAACCGCAATATGTTTGTGATTCTTGGCTCTTAAGTCCTGAGATTCATCAACTTGTTTCAAAGAATTCGAATATTTATCAGTTCTATGAATTATTTGATGTTTCTAAAGGGTATGATTG
>CALEMV010000406.1 GCA_937910655.1 uncultured Solobacterium sp. | reverse complement strand
CGACTATTTTCACCAATCATAGCAGAACCACCAACAGTTACATCCCACATATTAGGCCACCCTTTTTTAAAGGTTTGTCTTTGTTGAATCAACATTTGGTTTTTTGCATTAAAGATACATACATGTACAACTAAATGATAAAGATTTTTCGGAATATCATCTCCACGTGTTATTACACGATTTGTAATCACACGATCAATCGTATATAAATTCCACTTTTCCATAATGGCTCTCCTATTATCAAAAAAATCCGTTTAACCGGATTATAAACGAATAAAGGATTTAACAATCGGTAATCGCATTATATATGCCGTAACTCTACGATCAGCTTCAAAGAAGAGAATATAGATAATCAGTTTGATATATGGATGTAAACTCAAGAATCCATTTACGATACTAAACAAGAACACAAAAACCATGTATATCGCTATGTATACCGCAAAGGTCATCAAGAAGTACGCAACTTGATTCATGCGTAAATTTCGTTGTTCATCTCTTCTACTCATATAGGTATTTTATTCAAAACAAGCACTGATTTCAACTATCAAAAAAAGGAAGATACTCTATGTATCTTCCAAAATCGGCACTTTAAAATCTCATGGGGTTGGGGATAGGCTATAAACTTTTGTGGGCACGAAAAATTATCGTGCTCATTTTTTGTGGGGAGACCCAAATATAATAAAACCTCCATGCTATTATCTTCTTGTCTGGAGAATCAAATAGAAATGGAGGTAGCCCTATATGGCTATTCATGATTTTATCACGTCAACCTTAAATCTAACATCAGATTCAATTCAAGAAATCGATGCGAAGCGTAAGGAAGACCGTCTCTTTGTATATATCACACTGGTAAACCAACACCCAACCTGTCCTTACTGTGGTGGCCCTGCAGTCTCTAAGGGTTATATTCATAGAACGTATAATCACCTTCCTTTAGGTGATACACCTTCTTCTATTCATTGGAAGCGTAGACGCTATACTTGTAAGGATTGTTTTAAAACATTTTGTGAGGATAATCCTTTTGGGCCTGAATATTTCCATCAAACCTATGCTGTACTTTATAAGATTGCTACCGACTTTCAAAATCTACATCTATCCTACAAAGATATTGCCGAAAGGTATAATACCTCGGTTACTACTGTCCAACTATATGCTGATAGTTTCATTCAAGTCCCAAGGTTAACTCTACCAACTAATCTAGGAATTGATGAGCTTCATTCTAATATGGCCAAATATGGTGGTTCATATCTATGTTCTTTTGTAGATAATGATGCTCGCGTTCTTAATGAATTATTACCCGATCGTTCAAAACGAACATTATCAGCACATCTCGAGAAGATACCTCTAGAAGAAAGAAAACGTGTCTTATATGTAACCATAGATATGTGGGAACCTTATAAACAAGTCTCTCTCAAATACTTTCCAAACTGTAAGATATCCGTCGATCCTTTCCATGTAGTCAAACATCTTTCTGATGGTTTTACTAGATTACGTGTATCTTTAATGAACCAGGTTCCTAAAGAAAGTCCTGCTTACTATCTGCTCAAGCACTTTCACCACCTCTTGGAAACAGATTGCTTTCTGGATAATGAACCTAAATATAATCATTTCTTTCGTCAGAAGATGAACTATCGAGATCTATATGACGCACTTCTCAATCTCAACCCCATACTCAAAAAGGCCTATGAGTTAAAGGAAGATTATAGATATTTTAATAGAAATTCTACTTATCCAGAATGTATTGAAGAACTCACAGACTTAATTAGGTATTTTAAAGAATCTAGACTGGTATGTTATAGCGAGTTCATTAATTTATTGGAAAATTGGTTTGAAGAAATATGCAATTCATTTCAAAGACCAACAGAAGATAGAAAACAGTCTAATGCACTCGCTGAGAGTCTTAATCAAAAGATGCGAGAATTTATTATGATATCAAATGGTCTCAGTAATTTTGAAAGATTCAGAGCACGTGTTATTTACGCACTCAACTACAGGATTGGCTTCTCATTGACATCAAATATTCAAGCATACAATCGTAAACAGAAAAAATAATAAATACATTGTTACTCTCCAGACAAAAAGACAATCCCGTAGAGAATCACTCTTTGGAATTGTCTTTTATAAAATCTATCCCCATGGGATTTTATTGCGTGTTTTTTGAAAACCCCACGCTATTTTAAATTACCCCAAAATCTTAATAGTGAATGTACTCAAATCTTGATGGATCAGAGATAACACGTGAATATGGTTGACCATTACGGCTAGCACCACATTCAGATGTAATAACAGAACCATCTGTTGTAATCGCTTCTACGATAGCAACGTGACCATAGTAACCATCTGAACCTTCTTGTCCAGCTGCAAATACCATGACATCACCAACCATTGGTGTATTAGAAACAGTATATCCTAAACTACGAGCTGTATTTGCCCATTGATTACCATTACCCATCAAACTACCAGCAGTTAGACCTAATTGATGACGACGGATATATACCCACCATGTACATTGACTAAATGAGTAGTTATTACCAGTATCACCAGTTGGGTGGTCAGTAATCAAACCAGCTTTTACATAATCCTTCCAAACTTCATCAGCGTCCGCAAGTAACTGAGCAGTACTGATAAATGCACTTGTACTATAACTATTTTCAAGTGCTTGTTTCGCAGCTTGAATCTTTTCGTTTTCTTTCGCTCTACGCTCTTCTTCAATCTTGTTATCGATAACTTCCTGAGGAGTCTTTACAGTAACATTTAACTGCGCAAATGACTTATTACCAGTCGTATCTACAACAGTATATAAAACTGTATAGTTTCCATCAGTAGCCATATCAACATTACCAGTGATTGTTAATGCTGGTAATACACCAGAATCATCATTGATATAAGAGATATAGTTAGATGCATTCCAAGTATCCCCATTGTTAACCGTAACAGAATCGGACTTCAGTTTGATAACTGGAGCAGTACTAGTTACAACCTTAATCAATACCTTTTGAATAAAGGAATAACCAAGTGTCTTATCATCTGCATCTTTATTCACCAAAGTCACACGAGCAGTTGCCTGTTGAATACCTGTTAGGTTACGATCAAAGCCTTCTAATATTAACTTTGTTTTGCCTATATCGATATTCTTATAATCCATATCTGTTAGAGACTGACTTCTTTCCTGTAAGATAGAATGCTTAATTGTCTCTTGTGGATTTAAATCAGCTGAACTAACTTCGATGACCGGTAAAATCTCTGTGTCGATTGTTGGAGCTGTATTGTCCGCATATACATGTTGTACAGAAGCATATCCACCAAATAATACTGTAGCGATATATGCTGCCGCAACAAGACTTGTTTTCTTATTTTTCTTTTTAAACATATCATTATTTTATATGATTCATTGCATTCTTTGCAAGAAATCGGTAATTTTTCACATAAAATTCACGTATTTTCAAGGCTTTTTACATAAAAAAGCACACATTTAAGTTATGTGTACTTAATAAATTCTTAAAACAATGTATCGGTATGTGTAATATGCAAGTGCTCGTAAGCCTTCTCTGTTACCACACGACCACGACTAGTACGATTCACAAAACCAATCTGTATGAGATATGGTTCATACACATCTTCCAGTGTTGTTGTCTCTTCTGATATTGCATTTGCAAGAGATTCAAGACCTACTGGACCACCATGGAAACGTTCAATAATTCCACGTAAGTAACGAATATCGACTTCATCTAAACCAAGGGAGTCAACCTTCAAACGGTCTAGTGCAGTTTGAGCAATCTCCTTAGAGACATGACCATCATTAAGCACTTGTGCGAAGTCACGGATACGACGTAGCAAACGATTGGCAATACGTGGTGTGCCACGAGAACGACGTGCAATCTCATCTACTGCAGCAGTATGAATTGGTGCGTTCAATACACGTGCTGTACGACTAACGATAGAACATAACTGTTCTTGATTGTAGTACTCAAGCTTAGCCACAATACCAAATCGATCTCTTAGTGGCGCTGATAAATCACCAGCACGAGTCGTCGCACCAACAAGAGTAAATGGAGGTAAATCCAAGCGTACACTTCTTCCACCTGCTCCATTTTCACCACCAACCATAATATCTAATTCAAAATCCTCCATCGCAGGATAAAGAACTTCTTCTACTTGCTTTGGTAAACGATGAATCTCATCGATAAACAATACATCACCTGGCTCTAATACTGACAATATTGCTGCTAAATCACCAGCTTTTGTAATAGATGGACCAGAAGCCACTCTCACCTTAGAGTGCATCTCATTGGCTAGAATAAACGAAAGTGTAGTCTTACCTAATCCTGGAGGCCCATACAAAAGAACATGATCTAAAGATTCATTTCTCTGTAAAGCCGCCTGAATATAGATACGTAAGTTTTCTTTTAGCGTATCTTGGCCTATATATTCATCAAGTGTCTGTGGGCGAAGACTTTCTTCATCATCACCCATTTCTGCATTTGCAGATAACAAACGATCACTCTCTTCCATATGCCTCCCTTACTTCTGTTTAACCAAAAATTGTAATCCGAGTTTCAAATACTTTTCAGTTGTTAATCCAGGGTTTTCACTCATCATATTTGCGACTGCAGATAATTCTCCCTGTTTATAGCCTAAATTCTTTAAACCTTCTAGTGCTTCACGAATTTCCGCAGGATAAGATACTGTATCCTGTTTTGGTGATGATGTAGGTACAGCAACTAACTTGCCCTTTAAATCTAATACAATCTGACTTGCGGACTTTGCACCAATACCAGGCATCTTCTTTAATAGAGTTACATCACCTGATTCAATCGCAGAAACAATAGACTGATAACCACACTTACTTAGCATACCCATTGCCGTTTTAGGACCTAGTCCCTTAACAGAGATAAGCTTTAAGAATAATGCTTTTTCATCTTTGCTTTCAAAACCAAATAAACTCATATCATTTTCTGTAATATGAAGATATGTATAGATGAATACTTCATCATTTAGATGTAAGTTTTCTGGATGTGGATATGCCATCTGATAGCCAATATCATGACAATCAACTACAACCCAATCCGCACCATACGATGCCACTTTTCCTTTTACAAATGCTATCATATCACTCACTCTTTATAATCCATGATAAAGGTATTAACGATAACTTGATCACCATTACGTGCACCAGCTTCATAAAGTGCCTTGTCAACACCCATCTTCTGAAGTGTCATCGCAAACTGATATGTTTCTTCTTCCTTATCGAAGTCAACTGTATCAAATAATCTATCGATCTTTTCAGAATCAACCTTAAATCTACCTGGACCAAGTTTAACAATCTTAAAGTCTGGTTTCTTAGGTTCATAACGATATACAACAGTCTCTTCTGTACTTTCAGGAGTTTCCATTTCGACCTCGCGAGCTTTATCAATTTCCGCAAGTGCCGCATAGAGAACTTCATCTAAACCTTTATGTTCTAACGTACTTGTTTCATAGACTTTAATATCTGGGTATTTCTTCTTGAACTCTTCCAAATACATATGCGCATATTCATCATCCATCTTATTAGCGACCACAATCTGAGGACGTTTTTCAAGTGCTAAATCGTAGGTAGCTAACTCCTTATTGATGATTTCATAATCTTCAACAGGATTACGCTCCGCACCAGACATATCAATGACGTGAATCAATACACGACAGCGCTTGATATGGCGTAAGAACTCATGTCCTAAACCCTTACCTTCACCGGCACCTTCAATTAAACCTGGCATATCCGCTAGCACAAAACTACGACCGTTTGGCATCTGCACAACACCAATATTTGGTTCTAATGTTGTAAAAGGATATGCAGCAATCTGAGGATTGGCTCTTGTTACGACGGATAAGAATGTTGACTTACCAACGGATGGAAAACCAATTAGCCCAGCATCTGCCAAAAGACGTAATTCTACCTGAACATCTAAGCTTTCACCAACTTCACCTGGTTGCGCATATTCAGGAGCATCATTTCTTGAAGTAGCGAAGTGCATATTACCTAAACCACCCTTACCGCCACGAGCAATCAATACCTTTTGTCCTGGTTTTGTAAGGTCAGCTAAAAGATCACCATTGTCCGCATTACGAATCATCGTTCCAAGTGGAACAGGCACAATGATGTCGTCTCCTGATTTACCATGCATTTTTTTGATTAATCCTGGCATACCATTACCAGCCTTAATCTTGCGTGTAAACTTTAGCTTCATTAAAGTTGTTTCATTGGTATCAACAGCGAACCAAATATCGCCACCTTTACCTCCATCACCACCAAAAGGTCCTCCATTTGCGTAGAACTTCTCATGGCGCCAAGCAACACAACCTCTACCACCGTCACCTGCTTTTACATGTAGTTTTACAAAGTCAATCATCAAGGAATCTCCTTTCCTTTAAAAAAGCTCCTGAACCTGTCAGGAGCATTCCATTACTGTTTAAATTAAGCTTCTTGAGGATAAACAGAAACCTGCTTCTTATCCTTGCCAAGACGCTCATACTTAACGATACCTGCAGCTGTTGCAAACAATGTATCATCTCCACCGCGCATAACATTCTTGCCTGGGTAGATCTTTGTGCCTCTCTGACGATAGATGATAGAGCCAGCGTTTGTATACTGACCATCAGCCTTCTTAGCACCTAATCTTCTGCCGGCAGAATCACGGCCGTTCTTTGTGGAAGATACACCCTTCTTACTTGCAAAGAACTGAATATCCAGTGTGAACTTCATAGTATTTACACCTCCATTTTTTTAATTTTAATAAAACGTTGATTCTGTTGTTGAACCGTCTTTAATTGAATAATCCCTGCAGATAGTAACAAATCACTTTCTGATGTAGGATTATCAACTTTAACTTGAATCAGATTATCACCAACTGTCATATTCTTAACATCGGTTAACTCATCTAATGCATTCAACAAACCGAATGTAATACCGCTAACTGCTGCACATACTAAATCTTTACCACTATCAGCAGAACCAGCGTGACCGCTAATTTCTAACGAAGTAATGTGATTACCATGCTGCGTATAACGGATATCAATCATGAGACTTAAGCCTCGATAGCTTCAACTGTCAACTTTGTATATGGTTGACGGTGACCCTGCTTACGACGAGTAGAGCCCTTCTTAGCCTTATACTTGAAGATATGGATCTTCTTTTCCTTGCCTTGCTTTACAACCTTGCAAGTAACCTTAGCACCCTCTACATATGGAGTACCAATCTTTGTTGCTGCGTCACTAACAAGAACTACCTTGTCGATAACGACTGTGCTTTCTGGTTCAACATCTAACTTTTCAACGAAGATAGACTGACCTACTTCAACCTTAAGTTGCTTTCCGCCTGTTTCGATAATTGCGTACAATTTGAACACCTCCTGACATTTATCATAAGACGCGCCATCAAGGGGACTTACGTACTTAACCCTTTCCTGAGCGGTTACAGACCTCGACAAGAGGGCTGATAACATAGATATACTACATGTAAAGTCCCCTTACGTCAATGATTTCTACTAAAATTGCATATAAAATCACTGTATGAGCGATGTCCTCTCCCAAATACATATTTTAGTGATTTTTATTCATTTAATGAAAAATTTACTACAAATTGCATAAACTCATTCAATAGGATAACACCCTTATTATGAACACAACTCCCAGTACATCTCAATCAATATTACTTATCATTTATGATATTGATTTTACCCTTCAACCCTTCAGTGTATGCAATATTAAACGATTTGGTGTGATATACATTATCTGTTTCAAAATTAATATTTTTGTTCGCTACCCATACCACTTCTAAAAAGGCATTATCATGATCCTTCTTATATTGTTCTATTACTTTTAAACCATCTTCATAGTCCAAACAAAATAACGCAGTAGATAAGCAATCTGCTACACCTGCATCTGTTGTAATGATCGTCACAGATCGATACTTATCGGCAGGATATGTAGTATCTGGGTCAATAATGTGACTATATGATTTGCCATCTTTTGCGATGAAGGCTCTTTCGTAATCCCCACTAGTGACCGCTGACTTATCCCCTGAATATTGTACCGTAAGCAAAGAATCATCTGGACTTAGAG
>CALEMV010000405.1 GCA_937910655.1 uncultured Solobacterium sp. | reverse complement strand
CAATAAATTGACGAATTTCTTCGCACTCTTCATCAGTAGCTTCAGAACCCTTGATAAGTGTTACAACTTCTGTATCTTCATCACACATCTGCTTGATTAGTTCCTTCGTAACAGCTAGCTTATCCTTTTCATTAAAGATAATTTCCTTCTCTAAGATAGCCATGTAGTCACCAGAATTAATCTGCTTACCATCTACTGTTGTATCCTTAACAGCGTAAGTAACAGAACCAGTCTTAACTAGTGTAATAGCTTCATTCATCGCCTCAGTATTTACATCTACTTCTTCCTCTGGGTTGAAGCTAATGCAAGCACTTAAGCCCTGTGGTACAGATTTTGTCTCGATAACAATAATCTTCTTATCTTCTGTAACTTCAGCAGCTTGTTTTGCGGCCATAATAATATTTGAGTTATTTGGCAAGATATAGATTGTATCTGCATGCACCTTAGAAATCGCAGTAACAAAGTCTTCTGTAGATGGATTCATTGTCTGACCACCACTAACAACATAGTTTACACGATAATCAGTAAATAACTTCTTCAATCCTTCACCAGCAGCTACAGCGATAATACCATAAGCTGCATTTTCAATCACAGCTTCTTCTGCTTCCATCAAGGATGGTTGTAAGTCAGATTGAATATCTTCCACTTGAACCTTTGTAAACTTACCATACTTCTGTCCAAGCATTAATACTTCCCCTGGCGTCATAGAATGTACACTTAATGCAAATGTATCTTCTTTTACAGCCAATTGGATATCATTACCAATCTGTTCTAATTGCTTACGAACTCTTTCTTCCTTAAAAGTCTTCTTACCGTTATCGCTAAGAGTAACGATATATTCAACACGATATCCAGAAGCTTTTTCACTAACTTCGCTCTCTGCATTACCACCTGCCAAATTCTCAGTAATTGGATTTCCTTGTAGACAAGACTTGAAACCTTCAAGAATTGTTACATAACCCATCGCACCAGAGTCCACACAATGTGCTTCCTTTAGTACATCTAATAATTCAGGCGTACGTTGTAGAGAGGCGTTTGCTTCATCGACAATATAATTTACAAACTCTTCCATAGAAGCTTCAGGATGATCATTAATAAAGATTTCCCCATACTCTGAACTTTCTCTTACGACGGTTAAGATTGTACCTTCTGTAGGACGCATAACAGCCTTATAAGCCATCTTAGATCCATTTATTAAAGCTTCAGAGAATTCTTTCACCGTAAGTTCTTCTTTATCTTTAGCATACTGTGCAAATCCACGGAAAATCTGGGACAAAATAACACCTGAATTACCGCGTGCCCCCATTAATAAACCACGGCTGAAAATCTTCGCAACAGTTGAAAGTGACTCAGATCCACTTTTTGTTACTTCTGAGATCCCATTCAAAATAGTCAAAGACATATTTGTACCTGTATCTCCATCTGGTACTGGGA
>CALEMV010000404.1 GCA_937910655.1 uncultured Solobacterium sp. | reverse complement strand
TTCATAATAAAAGTGAACCTCCTAAGTTGTTGTCCAACTTTTGGGGTTCACTTCAGTGAAAGCTTCAACTTTTTATACGATTTTATGAATTTGATGTAAATTCACTAGATTCAGGTCTGTAGTTTGAGTGTAATGGAAAAAGAATGATATAATATGCACGCTTTGTAGAGATACAGAAGCTGCGTAAGAAGTACAGGAGATAAGAGCACATGGGGATTATCGAAGTAAAAAATCTCAGTTTTGCATATGATGAAAGTGCGAAGACAATTGATGAAGTTTCTTTCTCGATTGAGGAAGGAACCTATACAACAATTATCGGACACAATGGTAGTGGGAAATCCACAATCGCAAAGTTGATTGCGGGTCTTTTAGAAAAGGCTTCCGGTTCTATCATGGTGGATGGCATGGAATTAAATGTAGAAAACTTAAACAAGATTCGTTCCGATATCGGTATTGTTTTCCAGAACCCAGATAACCAGTTTATTGGTTCAACGGTGAGAGATGATATCGCTTTTGGACTTGAAAATCATTGTGTGCCTCAAGAAGATATGGACCGTATCATTGAAGAAAACGCAGCTCTTGTTGGAATGACAAAGTATCTAAATCAAGAACCGACACGATTAAGTGGTGGACAGAAACAGCGTGTTGCGATTGCAGGTGTACTCGCAATGAAGCCAAAGATTCTCATCTTTGATGAAGCAACATCCATGTTAGATCCACAAGGGAAAGATGAAATTAAACGTGTAATTACTGAACTACACGGTGAAAGTAAACTAACGATTCTCTCCATCACACATGACATTGATGAAGTCGCTAAGAGTGATTATGTGATTGCGATGGATGGTGGTCATGTGGCAATGACAGGAACACCTAAGGAAATCTTTAAAGATTCAGAGAAGTTAAAGAAGATGAAGTTTGATATTCCTTTCAGCTTAAAGCTGAGTGAGGAATTGCAGGCATGTGGTCTGCATGTTTCATCACATATTACACAGGAAGGACTGGTGGAAGAATTATGCCAATTACATTCGAGCATGTAAAACATGTCTATAGCACCGGTACACCTTACCAATACGATGCTTTGCAGGATATCAACCTCAATATTACAGAAAATAAAATTACAGCGATTATCGGTCAGACAGGGTCTGGTAAAAGTACATTGATTCAACATTTAAACGCATTACTATTACCAACCGAAGGCACAATTCACATTCTTGATCGTACAATAGACGCAAAAGAAACACCGAAGAAACTGAAGTCTTTACGTGGTGATGTAGGTCTTGTCTTCCAGTTTCCTGAATATCAGTTATTTGAAGAAACTGTTTTAAAGGATGTTGCGTTTGGTCCAAAGAACTTTGGATGTACGGAAGAAGTAGCTATTAAGAAGGCAAAAGATGCGCTCAAGTTAGTTGGGCTAGGTATAGAAAACTATGAAAAGAGCCCATTAGAATTATCCGGTGGACAAAAGAGAAGAACAGCGATTGCGGGTATTTTAGCGATGGATCCAAAAGTCATTGTCTTGGATGAGCCAACGGCAGGACTTGATCCAATCGGTACAGTACAGATGATGGAGTTGTTCTATGCATTAAATCGTAAATATAACAAGACGGTGCTGATTGTATCGCATGATATGGAACAGGTATATAAATATTGTGATGAGGTGGTTGTGGTGGAAGATGGAAAGATTCGCTTCCACGATAGTACGAAGAAGTTTTTTGATAACCCTGAACTTTGTCGCAGTATGAATATCTTACCGCCAGCATTCATTCAGATGAAAGATAGCTTACGCAAGAGTGGATTTGAAATTCCGGATGAAATCAACGATATTCATTCGCTTGCGAAAGAAATTGTAAGGCAGGTGAAGAAACATGGGTAATTTTACACTTGGACGTTATCTGCCATTAGATTCACCAGTGCATAAGATGGATCCACGCGCAAAAATCATAGCGATGTTGGTGATGTTAATAGCGGTGTTTATTCCAGCAGGCTGGATTGGATATGGAGTTATCTTTGTTGTAGCTGCTAGTACAATCCTGATTTCAAAGTTGAGTTTTGGCTTTATTTGGAAATCAATGAAGCCGATGTTAATGATGTTATTCTTCTTATTAATCATCAATGCATTTGTGATGAAGACAGGAAAACCATTAGTAGCACTCGGTAGTTTTGTTATCTACAGTGATGCAGTATTTCAAACACTATATATCGCGATTCGACTGATGTTGATGATTATGATCACAACCTGTCTAACCGCCACAACCAAACCTTTGGATATGACTTTGGGTATTGAAGATTTATTAATGCCTTTGAAGAGATTTCATGTGCCTGCACATGAGATTGCGATGTTAATTAGTATTGCGCTACGTTTTATTCCAGACTTAATTGAAGAAACACAACGTATTATGAAAGCACAACAATCGCGTGGTGTTGATATGAAGGAAGGGAAACTGATGGAGAGAGTCATGGCAATTCTTTCTCTGATTGTCCCGCTATTTGTATCTGCTTTACAACGTGCAGAAGATCTTGCGAATGCTATGGAGGCTAGAGG
>CALEMV010000403.1 GCA_937910655.1 uncultured Solobacterium sp. | reverse complement strand
CCCAATTAACAATGAAGTGATTGGACAGTTTGTAACTCCACAGAATACCGCAACCATACCAACCTCAGCCCATAGACCCGCAGGCAGTCCAAATATTGTACCAAATGCGCTACCAAGAGTTGCCCCAATAATCAAAGAAGGAATGATTTCACCACCTTTGTATCCTGCAGATAATGTTATTGCAGTAAAGAGAATCTTTAGTAAGAATGCATAGATTGGAACATCTCCACTTAGCGAACGTTCAATCATTTGTGGACCAACACCATTGTAATCTTGATTACCAACCAACAGTGTCAATACGATAATGATACAAGCACCTACTATTGCACGAACATATGCATTTTCAATCATCGCAAAAATATGATGTGTCTTATGTAAACTAAAGACGAATAGACGACTGACAAGTCCAGCCAATAGTGATAAACCAATCACCGCAATCGTTGTGATTGCGTCCAAATTAGGAACTGTACCAATATGATTCATTGGCTCTACTAAGTTCATTGCGATAGCTACACTATGTCCAACTAGTGATGCGATAGCACATGGAAGTAATGCTGCATATTGCATATATCCTACGTGTACTACTTCTAATGGTAAGATAGCTGCTGTTAAAGGTGTACCAAATAGAGCCGAGAAACAGCCAGACATACCAGCCATAATCAATGTCTTTTTGTCTTCTTCCTTTAAACGTAGTGTCTTTGATATAAAACTACCAACGCTACCACCAATCTGTAGCGCCGCCCCTTCACGTCCAGCAGATCCACCAAATAAATGTGTAATAACAGAAGAAATGAAGATTAGTGGTCCAATACGAACTGGTAAATGTGGCTCAGAATGTATTGAATTAATTACCAAATCTGTTCCAGCATCCTTATATTTTGCCAGTTTGTACAGTAGCACAATAACAATACCACCGATAGGCAAGAAATATATAAGCCATGGATGGTTAACTCTTAGTTGTGTAACGTAATTTACACTAAATGTAAATAATGTACCAAGAACACCTGCACCTAGGCCTGCGATTGCCGCATATATGAGGATACGTATAAAGTCTATGCTCTGTTTTAAATCTATCTTTTTTTCATTCATATTTGTCATATCTTACTTCCCCTTGCGTACCATACTATAACAGATTTATTTTTGGATTGTAAAACCGTATTAATGATACAACCAATCCATCAAAAAAAGTACGCATGAATTGAAGTTCATACATTCTCTTTCATTTATTTTTCTTGTAAGGCACTTACAATTTCATCTGCGACATACTTTCCAGACATAAATGCCCATGCAAGTCCTGCTCCTCCTGGCATCTTTTCGCCAAATACATTTCCTGCAATACTACCTGCCGCAAATACATTTAACGTTGAGGCACCACTACCATCTAGAATATTTAAGTGATCATCTACCTTTAAACCGCCTGTTGTTTCATAGCGATATTTATTTAGGGGAATAATGCATGTAGGTTTATCTGGGTCAATTTTCCCCATTATATTTGTACTAGAAGCTTCAATTTCTAAGTTATGGTAGTTGATTGTTTGTACTAACTTCTGTGCATCTAAATCAGCTGAAAGTGCAGCCTCACTTAATGTTTCTCCACTAAATGGAACGATACCATACATTGACTGTAGATATTTTACATCAGCCTTAGAGATAGTGGCTGTTGTAAGTAATTTCTTCTTCCATTCTTCATAGACATCTTCATTCATTACAAGATAAGAAGTCGCATTATTCTGGTTATGAATCGATTCAGAGATTTGATTATAAGGTTCTGTCTCATCGATGAAACGCTCTCCATTGTTATTGACTAACGCAACACCTTTTTCAAGAACAGACTTTGTCGCAAGATATGTATCCAATGTAATATCACGTACACTATAGCCTAAATGGTTATATACCACCGAACCATCTTCTATCTGATACGGATGTTCAGCATCTCTTGCAAGTGCTAACGCATCTCCTGTATTTGTCTTAAGACCTAGATAATTTGAATTACGATCACGCTCAGGAATCAAATTCAAATTCCCTGCAGAAGTTCCTGTTGCTAGAACAACATACTTTGATGTTGTCTCAATAATATCACCATTAGACTTCTTCGCTCTTATACCAATAACCTTGCCACTTTCATCATAACGTAAGCCAATGATACCTGCATTGGTATAAACACTAGAACCAGATACCTTCACTTCTTTCTGTAGTAAGTCATCGATTTCACCACTCGATTCATCATACATCATGACAGATTTTAAGGATAAACCATCCGTAGGTACATATCCTATCTTTTTATCAAATGTAATTCCTAGAATCTTTGATTGCCAATCTACAGTTTCACCTATCTGATCTTCAAATAATTGACTTAAAGTTGGACTATTTGTTTGATTACTATAAGCAGTGATATCTTCTGCCAATGTACTTGCAGTATCAACACCCTCTAGATTTGCCTTTGTGGATCCTGCAACAATTTGTCCACTATTGGCATAGTAGCGTAATGAACCACCAATCTCACTATCCTTTTCAATCAAGCTTGTCGTATATCCTTTTTCCTGAAGTCGTAACACTGCAGCGATACCTGCAGCACCACCACCGACAACTGTTACATCCGATTCTTCTTCAATGACCTTCTCTTTATTTTTCCCAGTACAATCCTTCTGCCATTCCTCTACATTTCCATTGGCAGCAGTTATCGCATTCCCAATCGCTTCTAGTACTGCTTTTGAAGTCTGTGTTGCACCTGTAGATACATCAACATTTAAAGATTGATTATCGATTACATATTCAGGAATCTTAGTTAACGCCGCATCAGATACTCCATCTGTCTCCTGTTCATCCGTCACAATTACATTTGTTAACATCCCATTACGGAAAGATGCAGATACTGTTACATAACCATTGTAACCAGTCCCAATTCCTGTATAGTTACCATCATTTACTGTATGTGTAGATACCGAATCTTTTTTTACTGTACAGCCAAGAACTCCAACAGCTAAAAAT